>JAOXRY010000219.1 GCA_025800305.1 Campylobacterales bacterium
CAGTTGTCAATCCGTCTAAAGTGGTATTATCACCAAAACTAAAAAGAGTTAAAGAACCAAAATTATAAATGCTTCTGTTTGTCTTTGGATCTTTTAAATGTCCAGGTCTTCTTTTGTTTCCGCTGGTTGATATACTAAGATCTTTTTTTCTACCTTTAAAGTGAAAAATAAGTTTTCCTTCATTTTTAGGATCTTCTATATAGCCGTTACAGATATCTAAACATCTAATATCTCCACTGGCTGATATTGTTCCTGCTTCTATATTTAAAGATCTCCACTTTTTAGCTATCTTATCAACAGCAAAACCTTTGGCTATACCACCAAAGTCAAGGGTGTTTTTCCCTCTAAATGAGATATTAAAATATCCATTGGAAAGCTTTTTTATCTCCTTACTTTTTTTTATCAGATCTAAAGTCTCTTTTGAAAGTTTAGATTTTGAGTTTTTGTTATATAAAGAAACCTCAGAAGTTGATTTGTAAGTAGAGAGCTTATTGTCAAGATCTTTAAAGATTTTAAAGCCTTGATTTATAGCATCATTAGATGATGACTGTAATGTTATAAGAGTTCCCATATGAAGCTGGGTTCTGTTAAACCCAGCTAATAATGAGACAGAAAAAATAACTAAAAAAGCAATTTTTCTCATTTAGAATAGATAGCCTATAGAGAGATATGTCCACTCTTGATCTTTTCCAGAACCTCTATCATTGGAGTGGACTGTATGATCCATCCTTAAAACAACTGTATATGTAGGATAGTAAGCTAAACCATAAGTTTGTTGTGTATATTTACTATTTGGATGGGCTTCTTCGTAAGAGACAAAACCTGTTTTAAGATCTTTGTTTACATCCATATCTAACATCTCAATCTCATAAAAAGGATAAAGTTTTCCTTTTCCTCCAACCATTGGCATAATGTTATAACCAGCAGTTAAATATGTACCAGAAACTTTTCCAGCTCTTGATCCATTGGCTTTTCTATAAGTATCAGCTTCTGCAGTGTTTCCTTTTTCATCAAGTTCTGTAGCTTTAGTACTGTCATCTAATCCAAGATTTGTATTGTCTCCAAGAGTACCAACTGTATGGGCAAACTTAATATCTAGCCCATGAAGCTTATAAATGGCGTGAATATCCCACATTGTTACTTTTGCGTCAACATTTGTTGTAGTTTTATCTCCTGTATTTCCAGAGAAAAAGGAAAATCCAGCATTTAATCCATCTACACCTGTATAGTCAAGTCTTCCTGTGTAACCATAATTATCAGTAGGTTGCATGATTCCCATTCGTCCTTTACCAATAAAAGTACCAATTTCATATTTACTAGCGTCAGGAGCTGTAACAATACCTGCATAATAGCTTAGGTGTTTTGTAAAATTACCATAAGATAAGATACCATTTGTATGCCATGTTGAAGGAATGATTTTAGTCTCAACAGTTGGTCGTTCTGTAGTAAGGTATTGTGGTGGTTCGTGGTTTAGGTTAATATTCCCCATAGGAACTAATACATGACCAACCCTAATGTTATATTTTGGGTTTAACAGAAAATCAACATATGAAAACTCAATAATTGTGTAACCTTGGTAATCATCATGATCATTAGCCCCACCATGCTCAAATTCAATCTCTGTATTCATTACTATCCAGTCGTTGAACTTATAACCTATGTAAGGGATAAATCTTAAAACTTCCGTTGTATTTTTTGGATCTGTATCTTGATTGTGTTTCCAATACATCTCTCCATAACCACCTATAGAGAGTTTATTTTTAGAGTTATAAACTTTACTGGCAGCAACACCAAGTCCACTTACACTTTTATATTCCCAATCAGGAAGTTCTACTTTGTTTCTTACATCTTGAATCTCATCTAAAAGTAGAGATTGTGTCTCTTGAAGTTCTTTAATTTGCTGTTTTAATGCTTTAATATCTTTTGCCTCACTGGCAAAAAGAAAACTTGACAATGCAAGGGAAAGAAGTATTTTTCTCTTCATTATTTAAAATCCTTTTTTATATTTTTTATTGGTAGAATCATTGATTGAATTAATGAGTCATATTGATAGCTTTCTATTCCGTATTTTAGCTTTTTTTTTATTGTTTTTGATTTATTTAATGTTCCAAAAATATTATCCCAAAAAGAGAATATCGCACCAAAATTACTGTGGTGCTCTTTTGGATTTTTACTGTGATGAATTTGGTGCATAAAAGGAGAGATAAAAATATTCTCAATCCAATCATAATATTTTAATTCTATGTGAGAGTGTCTTAGGTTTGACCCTGCCAATCCAAAAAAAAGTGTTCCAAGACCTATTCCATAAAACGTTACAGGTTGAATGATCATTTCAAATTGATAGATATAAAGTGATGTAACAACACCAATTACAGTTATCTTTTGCAATCCAAAAAGAATATACTCAATAGGATGGGTTCGATAAAGGGTAATTGGAGTTAGAGATGTTGCACTGTGATGAAACTTATGACAATCCCAAAGAAATTTATTTTTGTGCATTGCTTTGTGAATAAAGTAGTAGGATAAATCCAATAGTACAATGACTATTAAAGTGTAAGAAATCAATATGGTCGCTTTAGATAGATTTAGTTCAACAGGAGTGTAAATATCGTAAAGACTATTGACTAAAAAAACATTAAATTTACTTTGAGAAAATAGAGGAAGAATAAGAAAATAGTTAATCCAAAAACCTATAAAAAACCAAATATAATCAATCTTTGCAGAGTGAGACAACCAGTGTTTTCCTCCAAGAAACTCAAAAAAACTTTTATTTTTTCTATCTCTAAAAAAAAGAAAAAGAGTAATAAAAAAAGCAGTAAGTAAAAAGAGCCAATAGATCCTTTGGGTAGGATCTATAAAAGCTCTTAAGGGGTTTGTAATAGTTTCAAACATGAAGATTAAAACGTAGAATCTCCATCGTTGGTAAATTGCATATCTGATGTTACGGACATTAATGTATTTATATTTGTATTGTAAACTTTTTCCAGCTCTTGTAATGATTTAAAAGCGGCTTCAACATCAGCAAAATCATTTGTACAAGCATCATAAAGAGAGCCATCTATAGCTTTTAACTTACTCATAGTGTCATCAAATGCAGCTATAACCTTATCATTATTGTTAGAGTAACCGTTTTCAATTAGCATATCATCAAGTCCAAGACCTGTGCCTCCCTTATAGAGGTTTTTAATTCCCTCCAGTAAAGCTATTGCCTCTTCTTTTGAATATTCTGATGAAGGTGATTCTGTTTTTGAAGGAATCTTTGTTGGAGCGTCCACGATTAAACCAGCAGGACGACCTATATGTTCATCTTTTAGTCTTCCAATATATTCAAAAAGTCTATTGGCAATATAAAATACACTTGTTTGTTCTGTACTTTTTATTTCTGTAAGTTTTCCACTAGTGCTCCAGTGTTTTTTAATAGAGTCTGCAGCAATGATTAGCTGGTCTGCTTCGGCTGCTCCTAGTGATGATTTTTCGCTATCAGTATAGCTATGTTGGTGAGAAGCACCATCTTCTCCAAAAACTTTCCAAGGAGAAAAAAGAATATATTCTAGTTTATCTATTCCTCTATCTCTATCTCTACCGTTTTTCCCCATTCTCCATGCATCCATTGCTGTGTAGATTGGCTGATATATGTTATTGGACATAGTTACTGTATAGTAGCCATTTGCAGAAGAGTTATTACTTTTATCTGTTTCTAAAATTGGCTGAAGTTTTTTATAGCTTGTTGCTACAGCTCTCCAGTTTGCTTTGGCATTTGTTTCATTGTAAGTTTCTAGACTTGCTTTTAAGGTTTGACTTTTTGTTTTAAAATCATCGGCAAGTGCACCTACTAGTGAAGCGTAATTATCAAGCATAGCAGATTTACTATACGTTTGGTTTTCTCCACCACTAGATGAGTCATCTCCACCACAACCTACAAAAATTACACTAGCTAAAGCAATAGAAATCAAAGTGTTGATTTTTTTCATTTTTCCTCTTTTTATAACTGATTTAAAAATTTTATCAGATCTTCTCTATCTGATTTTTTAAGACTCATAAAGTCTTCTTTAATTTTTTGAGCCTCACCACCATGCCAAAGAACAGCCTCTTCTATATCTCTAGCTCTTCCATCATGGAGAAAATCTGTAGCTCCAGAAGTTGCTTTCTTATAGCCAATACCCCAAAGTGGCTGAGTTCTCCATTCACTACCTTGTGCTAAAAACTCAGATCTTTTGTCTGATAGTTCTTCTCCCATATCATGAAGAAGTAGATCTGAATAAGGACGGACTACAATTCCATCTTTAGTTACGAATCTGTCCACATGACATTTAACACAGCCTATGTTGTTAAAGATCTCTTTACCTTTTTTATTTGTTTTTTTAGGAATAGGAACTTTATGGCTACTTATATATTTTGCAACAGCGTCAAGCCTTTCCATCGTAGCGTCATGTTCAAACCTTGCAAGTTTAGACATTTTTAGACACTCTGTTTGAGACGGGGTACAGTTTTCTTTAGGAAAATAAGGTGTTGTGATTCCCATATCGTTATTAAAAGCTGCTGCGGATTGATGTTTGTGAGTTGGTGCTGATGCTTTCCATGTGAATCTACCTAACTCTGTTTTTCCAGTTGCAGGAGAATAAACCCATTGAGCTTTTCCGCTGATTCCATCATTATCTTTATCTTGAATATCTTCATTTTTTAGAATATCTTCTTTTTTAATATTGTTAAGGTGACCCATTCCTACCAAAGAAGAAGCGATTCTTGCTGATATAACAGTATTTTTATCAAGTGCTCCATAATTAAGCTCTTTCACACTGTATTGAGGTACTCTAAGAGATTTTTTTTCTCCATCTGGATAGACAATTTCTTTTTCTGTATATTTAACAACAGGCTTTCCTTCTGGTAAAGTTGGCATTGTTGATGAAATACTAAATTGTGCCCCATAAACAGGATCTGGTACAAATCCTGCAGTTTTAGAATTTTCAATTTCTTCTGGTGAAAAATTGTCTATTTTAGATAATCTAAATAGAAAAGATCTATGAAGTGTTTTTCCATCTTCTCCAAAAACTTTACCACTTCCATTATTTGGATGACAATGTCTACAAGTATTTGCGTTAAAAAGTGGTCCTAACCCATCTCTAGCAGTAGTAGCACTAGGAGCTTCTACCCAAGGAATCCTAAAAAAACTTTGACCTAATAAAACCTTATCTAATTCATCATTGGTTAAATCAGATATTTTATTGGACAAAGCCTCCTTACAGGTTGAGTCTTTATTTATAAAGTATTTGTTAAGTGTTTTTTTTGAGTTTTTTGTGACTATTGGTGTTTGAATTTTTTGCTCTTTATTGCAAAAAGTAAATATAGCAAATCCAATTAAACCAATGAATGTTCCTGCTATAAGAATTGTTTTCTTTTGTTTCATCTTGCCTCTTTTCTATTTAAAATCAAATATATTTAACTTTAAATAAAAAAGTCCCAAGAATTTTCTTGGGACAAGTTTTGGTTATAAAAAACTTAGAAATTTTTTAAATCACCTGTTTCTTCACCATCTGTTACATCACTTGATGTTAATGTGATACCATAAGCTGAAGCTACTTCAATCATAAGATCTCCTAGCTCTCTCATTTTATTTTTTGTGTCATAAGCATTTTGTCTATTAACACTATTTGTTTTAATTTGATAATCAAAATGCTCACTTGTTGCTGCTGCTACATTGATGTGATCAACACCAGCATCAATCTCTCTAATAAGTTTTTTGATTTTGATTTGTGTATCTGGTAGAGCAATATCTAACATACCAGTATCAAGAAGCATCATTTTGAATCCCTCATAGTTTGTTGCAATATCTCTATGAGTATTATCAGAGAAACAACTATGCTCATCTTCTTCACTTGGAGTTTGAATTGCAACTGCCATTCTCTCATTAGCTAATTCAGATTTGATAAATGTTCCCATACCACCCATTATTTTTGTTAAAGCTTGAGTCTCTGTAAGGTTATTTGCTCCTGTAGTATGAGCTGTTACACCACTATGAGAACTAGCGAATGCTCGGTAGTAACTAGTTGCAGAATCTGCCCACGCATTTTTCATTTCTTCTAAATGATCTGTTAAAAGATCCGTTACTGCATTTAAGTATGCTTTTCTTGCAGCAACAGCATTTGCTTTGTTTGAATCGCTTGTGTGACCTGTTGTGTAGTCTTTGTATGATCTGTTACCTGCTTGTAAAGGTCCCTCTGTTGCTGTAGGGTGACCTGCTGAAGTACCAGAATAGTCTTGATCTTGACCCCAAAGCATAAATTCAATCGCGTGGTATCCTGTAAACACATTAGCATCCCCAGCAAACTCATTAATTGTTTCTAGTTTTGCTTTTGTAATATCTCCTAGAGCACTAATTGTATGTGTAGTTGAACCATCTGTAACACTAAAGTCTAGACCAATGATTGTTCCAGTAACTCCTGTTGCTGACGCTCCTGTTCCTGTGTAGTCAATACCTTTTTCATCCAGTGGCCAAGCATTCATAAGTCCTTCTGGTGCTTCATAAGTTGTTTTAACCCATCCATCTTCATCTGCATCAATTGGACCTTGTGAAAGTCTAAAAATTTCTGTTAAACCGTAAGACTCTCTAGCTTTTAGCCATGCAGCTTTTGCAGCTTTTAAATTATCTTCACTAGGTGTTGTTGTAAAAGTTGTAATTGCAGTTTCTAAAAGAACACCGTCATCATAAGCTGCTTGATAAAGTGCTTGAGCCTTATCTGCATATGCTTTAACTACATCTTGTTTATTTGTAGCAGTAGCTGCTTTAGTTTTAATTTCTATAGAACCAGCATTTACACCTGCTGTACCAGCAGCTCCAGCTGCACCATCTTTGCCATCATCTTGGCAACCTACTGTAAATAGAGCTGTACCTAAAAGTAAACTAGCAACAGCAACACTTAATTTTGATTTTTTCATAAAAACTCCTTATTGTTTATGTTTAATAATGATAATAGTTATCATTTTAAAGTGAAAGTATAGATCTTATAATCTTAATAGAAACTTAATTCTTTTAGATGAGATAAAAGGAAAAAAAGAAGAGGTTGATTATTATATAACCTCTTCTTAACTTTCTAGTTTCCTAGTTCTCCTTCTGGAGCTAACTCTGGAAGTAAATGCTCATATTTTTTATCTGTAAGAAGTCTTAGAAAAGCTTCTAAGGCTTTTATTTTTGTATCAGTTAGTTGATTCTGGGTAAGATCTGCATGGTTTATAGTTGAGTTGTGATCATTATTCCCCCAAGGTTTTCCTGTTTCAGGATTATTAGGTCTGTCCCCAGATCCTCCTACGTGATCATAAAATTCCAGTACAGTTCTTAATTTTTTAAATACTCCGTTACTCATATATGGTCCTGTAACAGCAATATTTCTTAAGGTTGGAACTTTTGCTTTTCCAAGATGTGCTGACCAATTGGAGTCACTACTTTTTACAGTATTTCCTAGACCTAAAAATTTAGCACTAGCATCTTGCAGACCTAAATCAACTCTTTTATTCATTGCTGAGATATTTCTTGGTGTACCGATGTTTTCATATTCAAAGTTTGTAAATAGTTCTTTAGAAGAAGCTTCACTGGTTGAATTTAAAGAGTGGCACTTAACACAAGAAGTATTTGCTGTTGAGAAAAACAGTGAATAACCTAAGTCCTCTTCCATTGTCATCTGATAATGATCTGGGTGGGATGAAGATAGTTTAGATCTATCATATTTTGAATCAAATGGTGCAAATTCTGAAGTTTTTTCAAATTTTCCAATTGCTTCTGCCATAGATTCATAGGAAGCATTTATGTCATCAAAAATATTTTCTCCATATAAAGCTTTAAAGGCTTTAATATATTCTGGATTTTCTTTAATTCTATCAACTACAGCATTTTTATTAGCCATTTGCATTTCTGCACCATCAAGAGGTGGACCTCCAGCCTGTGCTTTTAAAGTTGAAGCTCTACCATCCCAAAATTGCCCACCTTTATAGGTTCCATCTGCTTGTTTTTCAAACTCTGGGCTGAACTGTGCATACGAAGCAGTAGGAGCATTTCTTCCACCAAGTGAAGTTCCATCACTTCCAACAGAAAAAGCACCATGAATAAAGACACTTTGGTCTCTACAGTCTTCATTGAAACGAGCATCTACAAATCCATGGTTTGCATTATGACAAGTGTTACAAGATACATTTCTATTTAAAGAGATTGTTTTATCAAAAAATAGAGATTCTCCTAAACCTTCTTTTGTTGAAAGATTAAAATCTCTGGTTACATCTTCGTTACCACAAGTTGTTGAGTTACTATCATCAGAACTACAACCTAAAAAAAGCGTTGCTAAAACCAAAGATGTAGCCAAATATTTTGTTTGTTTCATAGTCATTCCTTTTAAGTGACTTTTACTTATGAATAGCAAAAATTTTGATTATCGCTATCATAATCAATATTATGAAATAATACAATTATTAAAATAAAGGAGCAAGTCTGAAATTCGTTCTAAGGCTAATTAAAGAGTTTCCTGGCTATCTTTGGAGTGGTTGGGGTCCAATTTCTTCAATATTTTTGTTCATCGCTTTGTGGGACTTTGGAAATCAACTTTATGGAGATCTAATTCTTCCGTCTCCAAAAGAGACTTTCTTAACACTTTTTCAAATGGTACAAGATCCGATGGTTCAAGAAGAGATAAGAACCACACTATATCGTGCTTCTATGGGATTTGGAATATCTCTTAGTGTTGGAACACTTCTTGGACTTTTTGCAGGTTTTTTTGCAACTGCTTCTATGATGAGTCGTCCTATTGTGACAATTTTAGTGGGAATGCCTCCAATTGCTTGGATTGTACTTGCTATGATTTGGTTTGGAATGGGTGATGAGACAGTGGTTTTTACAGTAGTTGTTGCTTCTTTTCCTATTATTTTTATTGGTTCACTTCAAGGGACAAGAACCCTTGATGGAGATTTAAAGCAGATGGCAGATAGCTTTAATCTACCTTGGTATATGAAGTTTATGGATGTCTATTTCCCTCATATTTTCTCCTATGTATTTCCTGCTTGGGTTGCTGGTCTTGGGATGAGTTGGAAGATTGTGGTCATGGCTGAACTGTTGGCAACAAATGACGGAATAGGAGCTTCTTTGGCAGTTGCTAGAAGTCATTTAGATACTCCTACTGCTTTGGCTTTGGTTGTTATTATGATTAGTGCTTTGATGTTTTTTGAGTATCTAGTGTTAGAACCTATTAAAAGAGAGGTTGAACAGTGGAGAGAATGAAAACTTTAGTTTTGGAGCAACAAGGTTGCGAGAGCTCTCTGCTGAAGAGTCTTTTCTGGACTTGTTCAGAAAGGAGTAAAAGATAGAAAAATTAGAGGTTAAAAGTCTTAATCACTCTTTTGGTTTTACAGAAGTTCTAAATGATATTAACTTTTCTTTAAAAAAAGGAGAGGTTCTCTCTATTGTTGGTCCTAGTGGAGGAGGGAAGACTACTCTTCTTCATCTTTGTGGAGATCTCAATGATGTACAAGAAGGAAGTATTGAGAATAGTTTTCTCTCTTCTTCTTTTGCTTTTCAAGAGCCAAGGCTTCTTCCTTGGAAAAATGTAATAGATAATATTGCTTTAGGACTGTTGGCAAAAAAAGAAAGAAAAGAAGATGGAATAAAAAAAGCACAAGAGATTGCACTGAAGTTTGGTTTGGAAGAAGAAGATTTTGAAAAGTTTCCAAAAGATCTCAGTGGAGGAATGAAACAAAGGGTGAGTTTTGCAAGAGCTTTGGTGACAAAACCTTCCCTTCTTTTTTTAGATGAGCCTTTTAGTGCTTTGGATATTGGTTTGAAAAAAGAGCTTCAAAGTCACCTTGTTGATGAAGTGAAAAGTAGTGGATTAACAATTCTTTTTATCACCCATGACATTATGGAAGCTATAAGATTAAGTGACAAGATCTTGCTTTTAAAAGCAGATCCTGGACATATAATTAAAGAGTTTAAATTTGATACTTGTCAACTAAAAAGAGATGATGAGTTTGTCTATAGTGAAACAGCAAAGATCTTAAGTGATAGAACAATTATTGAAACATTTGAATTGGTGGAGTTAAGATGAGTGGTGACAAATTAAGAGCAACTAATCATTATGCTTTTTATCCTACAGATGAGAAGAACATTCCACCATATTTAGCTTACGGTTTTAGACCAGTTTTTCTTCTTTTGGCTCCGTATATGATTCTTTCTATGATTCTTTGGGGACTTGTTTGGAGTGGTGTTTTACCAATTTTTATCAATGACACCCTTACTTGGCATATGTATGAGATGATTTTTGGAATCTTAACTGCTGGAACAATGGCTTTTTTGACAACAGGGCTTCCTGAACTTTTTCCTGGAATGGTTCCTTTTGTTGGGAGAAGGCTTTGGTATATTATGGCTCTATGGATTCTTGGAAGAGTTAGTTTTTGGACAATCGATTTTACAGGTGTTTTTTTATCAGCTTTATTGAATCTTTCCATGCTAGGATGGCTTATCTGGTTTGCCAAAGACGCGGTATTAGATAAGCTTCAAAGACATGCCAGTTTAGGATATGCTCTTATTGGACTGTTTTTCATTGAGTGCTGGTTTTTTGCCAGTCAGCTTGGATTGGTTGAGACCACATCAATGGAGATATTAAAAGTAGCTGTGGGAGCTATTGTGATTTTGATTTTATTGGCTTTAAGAAGAGTCAATATGGAAGCTATTAATGAGATGTTAGAAGATAAGGAGATTGATGATGTCTTTATCTCAAGACCTCCTCTTACAAATCTTGCTATTTTTACAGTGATACTTTTTACAATAGTTGAATTTTTCTTTCCTGAGAACTCTGTTTTAGGATGGCTTGGTTTGGCTGTTGGAGCAGGAATTTTATCGATTACCAGTGATTATAATTTAAAAGATAGATTTATTTTGAATCAGCCTTATGTGATTTATTTAGGATCTATTTTTTTCCTTTTTGCTACTGGATATGGATTGATGGGATTTTCTATTTTACATCCTGATTTTTATGGAATAAACCACTTTAGACACTTTATTACAGCTGGAGGGATAGGACTATCTTATCTGCTTATTATGACTATTATCTCTTGGATTCATACAGGTAGAAAATTGACTTCAAATATCTATACTCATTTGATGGTATTTTTTATTATTTTTGCAACAATTCTTAGAGGTGTAATTCCTTTTTATCAAGAGTATTCACAAGAACTTTATCTTCTCTCTTCGGTAATTTGGGCACTACCTTTTGTAATATATATAAAGGTATTTTTTAAGTTCTTATTGGCTCCTAGAGCAGATGGAGTTCTAGGGTAAGTTAATATCAAGTCATAATATAACCGAATCTTTAGTTATTATGTTATAATTTATTCTAATCTCAACTTCACAGCTGGAGGAGTCGTGGTAGATAACTTACATTTTGAAACTATCCTTGAGAATATAAGTGATGGTGTTGTTGTTTTTGATGATGAATGGGCTGTTTATGCCAATAAAAAAGCTTTTAAACTTTTAAAGTTAGAAGAGATTATTGGAAAAGAATTTCAAGAACTTTTTATCCAAGAAGATGGGAGGATTTTAGGATTACACAATAAAAAAATCCGTTCAAAATTAATACTTCAGGAAAAACAAAAAATCCTAATTTTTTCAAAACTCAAAAAAAAGCTAAAAAAGAAAAAACAGGCTCTAAAAATTGGAAAAAAAACTGTAGAAATAGAAAAGATCAAAGCGATAAACAGCCTTGTAACAATGTTAATGCATCATTGGAGACAACCTTTAAATATAATTTCACTAACAAGTCACGATATTTTGGAAACATATGAGTTTGAAGAGATTGATCAAGATTATTTAGATGAAAAAATAGGAGCTATTGATAGAGCTGTTCAGCAACTATCAAGGACGATTACTGATTTTTCAAAGTTTACCAATGAAGAGTTTGGACGGGAAAAATTTGATCTTTTGGTTAGTTTAAAAGAGGTAGAAAATGGAATTTATAGTAGTTTTGCCCAAAGAGAGATAGAGATAAATTTTTATTACTATGGAGAAGAAGAGAGTGGAAATTGGGTTTGTGGAAATCACTCTATATTTTTTCAAGGAATAAGTAGAATCTTTGAGAATGGCATTGAGGCTATTGAAAAAAGAAGAGAAAAAGAAGGTGAAAAATATAGAGGTAAAATAGTAATAACAGTTGTTAACAAAATAGATAATATAAGAATTTTAATTAGTAACAATGGAGAGAATTTAGATTCAAAAGATTTTAAAAAAATTTTTGAACCTTACTATTCAACAAAAGAGATAAAAGACAATGTAGGTTTAGGTTTATATTTTGCCAAATCTATTTTTGAATACATAATGGATGGAAAAATTTACTGTGAAGAAAGTAGCGAAGGTGCTAAATTTGCAATAGAGATAAAAAAATTGGAAGAAGATGAGTAAAATAAAAAAATTAGTAGTAATAGGTGCTTCTGCTGGAGGGTTAGACGCTCTTCATCGTATGGTTGAAAACCTAGAGAAGAGAGATGATATCTCTTATGTTGTCATTCAGCATCAAAAACCAAGTCATAAAAGTATGCTTACAGAGCTTCTTTCAAAATATACCTCTCTTCCTGTTTGTGAGATACAAGATGGTGATGAGCCAAAAGCAGGAATTAATGTAGCTCCTAGTGGGAAAAATGTTCTTTTTAAAGAAGGTAGATTTTCTTTGGAAAATACAGGGGAGAGGTGGATTCCTACACCAAATATTGACTACTTTTTAAATTCCTCTATAGAACACTTTCACGAAAATATGATAGCGGTAATTCTTTCTGGGACTGGTAGTGATGGAACCCATGGGTGTAAAGCTGTTAAAGGAGAAGGTGGAGTTGTTATTGTTCAAGAGCCTTCTACAGCTGATTATCCAGGAATGCCCCAATCTGTTTTAGAAAGAGCAGTTGTTGATTTTGTCCTGTCTCCTGAGAAAATAGGACAAGAGATTGTAGATATTGTTGATCAAAAAATCAAAATTGATGAAGAGATCCAAACAGACTGGTATGAAAAGATCTTAAAGTCTGTCTTAAAAGAGACAGGAGTAGATTTTTCTCTCTATAAAGAAAATACAATTCAAAGAAGATTAGAAAGAAGAGTAGTCGCAACAAAAACAGGGACTTTGGAAAAATACTACAACTATCTCCAAGTGCATATAGAAGAAGCAGAAGCTCTTTATAAAGATATTTTGATTGGAGTTACTTCCTTCTTTAGGGATTCTGAGCCTTTTTTAAAATTTGGAGAGGTTTTAGAAAAAATTATTGATTCTAAAAAAGATGGCGAGAATTTAAGAATTTGGACAGCTGGATGTTCTAGTGGAGAAGAGGCATATACTGTCTCCATGTTGATTCACGAAATTATTTTGAAAAAAGATAGAAGATTAAATGTTCAGATTTTTGCAACAGATATTGATGAGGATTCAATTAATCAAGGGCGAAAAGGTGTTTATTCTCCTGTAACAGTAGAGGCAATTAGTAAAGATCTTAGAGATAAATATATTATCAATGGAAATGGAAAAGTAGAGGTTGGAAAAATCATTCGTGAGTCTATTGTTTTTTCTAAACATAACATGCTTGTTGATCCTCCTTTTGTAAAACTTGATGGAATTGTTTGTAGAAATGTTTTGATCTATTTTAATAGTGAACTACAAAAAAAGATTCTTAACACTTTTTACTATTCTCTTAACTATGAGGGAGTCTTGTTTTTAGGAAGATCTGAAACTGTTTCCCAAAGTGATGGAGGCTTTGAGCCAAGTGATGAGGCTTCTAAGATCTATAAGAAAGTCCATGGAAAAATGAATACATCTTTAGATATTTTTCCTAGAAAAGGAGTGAATCAAACTGCTTTAACTACAGCAGAAGCTGCTATTGAAAAAAGAAAATTAAGAGAGAAAAGATCTTTTGAAGATGTAGTAGGGGAGACACTATTTAAGTTTTATCCAGGAAGTCTTTTGATTATAGATAGCAATAACAATGTTGTTTTTACGAAAGGAGAACTTCATCCTTATGTCTCTTTTCCTCAAGGTGAAATCAATAACAATCTTTATAAGCTTCTTCATGAGACGGTAAATTTGGAAATTAGAACTTTAGTTCACAGAGCGAAAGAGGAGCTAGATGTTGTTTATAGTGGGATTTTAAGAAATACAGAAGCAACTTTTCCACCAGTTCAGATTAGTGTTTATCCTATAAAAGAGAGCGGAGAGTTAAAATATTATGTAATCTGTTTCGCAAAAAAAGATCCAAAAGAAGAGACTCACACTCTTCCTACAACAGAAAAAGAAGAGTACTTAGAGCATGAACTTAATGCAACAAGAGAGTATCTCCAAACAGTAATAGAAGAGTTGGAAACTTCCAATGAGGAACTTCAATCTATTAATGAAGAGTTCCAAGCTAGTAACGAAGAGCTTCAAGCAAGTAATGAAGAGTTGGAGACTTCCAATGAAGAGCTTCAAGCAACAAATGAAGAACTTCAAAGTGCATATGCAGAATTAAAAATGATGTATAAAGAGAAAGAGGTCAACAGAAGAGAGCTTCTCCAGTCAAAAGAAGATCTAGAAAGTGTTAATGAGAAGTTAAAAGTTGAGAGATTGGAGTCCTCTGAAAAAGAGCATCTGATTTCTACAATTTTTGATTTAACAGCTATAGGTATTTGTGTTACAGATGAATATGGTCAATTTTATAAGTATAATAAGGCTTTTACAGATATCTATGGTTACAGTGAAAGAGAAATCAAAAATTTAAACTTTACCGATCTTTTTTCAGAAGAGATGAAAGTGGAATCTAATGGTAGTGAAGATTATTTAAAACAAGATCTTCAAATCATAACTAAAAAAGGGAAAACTGTAGATGTTTCTCTAACTGAAAAATCTGTTATATTAGATGATGATACAAAATATAGAATTACAACAATAGATGATATTACAGAAAGAAAAGAGAGGGAGAATACTCTATCTTTAGTTGCTAAAGTTTTTGAAAATACTACAGAAGGTATTGTTATTACAGATGCAGATCAAAAGATCTTAGAGATAAATGATGCTGTTCCTAAAATTACTGGTTTTTCTAAAGAGGAACTTCTTGGGGAAACACCGAGAATTTTTAAATCTAATTGGCATGATGAGGCCTTTTACCAAGGGATGTTCCAATCTCTTCATGAAACAGGTTCTTGGGAAGGTGAGATCTGGGATAGAAGAAAAAATGGAGAGACTTATATCTCTTGGTTTTTAATCCTTGCCATAAGAGGAGAGAGTGGTTTAATAACTAATTATATTGCAATTTCCAATGAGATTACAGAGAAAAAAGAGCAAGAGGAAAAAATAAAGAAACTTGCCTTTTTTGATAATTTAACAGGGCTCCCAAATAGAGCACTTTTCTTTGATAGATTAAATCAAGCCATAGAGAGATCTCAAAGAAGAAAAAACCATTTAGCAATTGCTTTTTTTGATTTAGATAGGTTTAAAAATATCAATGATAATTATGGTCATGATATTGGAGATGAACTTTTAAAAAGTGTTTCAAAAAGAGTTCTTCGTATTATGAGAAAAGAGGACACCTTTGCAAGAATTGGTGGAGATGAGTTTGTCCTTATTTTTGAAAATGTAAATAAAGTCTCTGAAATAATTCCAAAATTAGAGCAGATAAGAGAGGAGATTGAACTTCCTATTATTATTAAAGATCTGGAGCTGTTTACAACAACAAGTATAGGGGTTAGTGTTTATCCAGAAGATAGTACATCTGCAACTGAACTTTTAAAAAATGCAGATATGGCAATGTATGAATCAAAATCTAAGGGAAAAAATAGATACAACTTCTTCTCTAAAGAGATGAATATAACAGCTTCTAGAAATATGATTATAGAATCTGGTCTTAGAAAAGCGATAGAAAAAGGAAACTTTTCACTTAAGTATCAGCCAATTTACAATATTGATGACCTTTCAATTAATGGTGTAGAAGCATTGATTCGTTGGGAACACTATGAACTTGGATTTATCTCTCCTGAAGAGTTTATCCCTGTTGCAGAAGATACAGGACTTATAATAGATATTGGTAAATGGGTTATGGAAAAAGCCACATCAGATATTAAAAGCGTGTGGGAAAAGACAGGAAAGAAATTTTGTTTGTCATTAAATATTTCTCCAATTCAGCTGTCAAAAACGAATTTTTCTTGGTGTGTTGATAATGCTTGTGAAATGATAGATATTGAGTACTTAGATCTTGAAGTTACAGAGACAGCTATTATGGATAAAACATTTAATACGTTAAATATCTTAAAAGAGATAAACCAGATGGGAATTAAGATCTCTATAGATGACTTTGGTACAGGATACTCCTCTCTTAGTTATTTAAAAGCAATACCTCACGATAGAATCAAAATTGATAAAAGCTTTGTTGGTGATATTGAACATGATGAAGATGATAGAGTTATTGTAAAAGTAATTGCAGATCTTGGAAAAACAATGGGATCTGAACTTGTTGCAGAGGGCGTAGAAACAAAAGAACAGTTAGAGTATCTTAGAGAGATAGGATGTGATTTGGTTCAAGGATACTATATGTCTAAGCCTGTAGATTTAGAAGTACTTATAAAGATGGTAGAGAATGGTTAATATTAAAGAACAAACAATAAAACTACATGAACAGTTAGAACAGCAGCCTTTGCTGAAAAAACTTTCTACAGGAGATTTTGATAAAGGGCTCTATATTGAGATTTTAAAAAGATTTTATGGGGTTATTATCTCTATAGAAAATAGTATTGATGATGAGATTTTCCCCAACAAAAGAGGGGAACTTTTAAAAGAAGATCTAAAAGAGTTAGATTTTTTTGATAGTGAGAGAATAGAAACTTTAGATATTTCTATATCCAACTTAAGCGAAATGTTAGGGTTTGTCTACGTTTTAGAAGGATCTAGAAATGGTGGTATATATCTTTGCAAAATTATAAAAGAAAAGGATAGCTCTCTTCCTTGTAGATATTTTTATGGAATGGGTGAAAAGACAAGGGAATATTGGATTGGATTTATGGGAAGTCTACCTTCTAAGATAGATGATCAAAAATCATTTTCCAGTGGAGTAGAAAAATGCTATCAGATATTAATAGATTGGTTTAGTTATGAACGGTCTTGATAAGTTTCTTTCTAATACCTATAACCTAAATAACTGTGATAAAGAGCCTGTTCATATTCCAGGGCTTATACAATCTTTTGGTTGTCTAGTTATAGCTTCTAATGTGACAAAGTTGATTCTTGCAGTAAGTGAAAATATAGAGAGGTTAGGTTTTAAAAAAGAAGATCTTGTAGGATCTCCTTTATTGGCTTTTTTTGATAATGAAAAGATTTTAAATAGTAAGATAGATGATCTTTTTCTTAGAGATGTCTCTTTTCTTGGGAAAAACTACTGCCTAACTAAGACAGTGAATGAAGGTTTTATTTATATTGAAGTCTTACCAAAGATAGAAAAAAAACACCAGATCTCTTTAGATGTCACTGAAGTTATGACACAAGAACTTTTCTTTCATGATATAGTTTGGAAGCTTTACAGCAGTAGCGATTACGAAAGGGTGATGTATTATAAATTTGATGAAGATTATAATGGAGAAGTTGTAGCAGAAGGAAAAGACGAAAATCTAGAAAGTTATTTAGGACTTCACTACCCAGCCTCTGATATTCCAAAGCAGGTCAGAGCTCTTTTTGCATTGAACCCAATTAGAGTTATACAAGATACTCACGATACACCTATAAGACTTTATCCTAGTACAGAGATAAGAAGTTCTAAACCTTGGAATTTGACCCCTTGTATTACAAGAGGAGTCTCACCTATTCATATTCAATATTTGGAAAATATGAAGGTTAGATCTTCGATGTCTTTCTCAATTGTAAATGAAAGGGGTAGACTTATTGGTTTAATTGCTTTTCATAGTAGCCAACCTGTAGATATAGATCTAAGTTTTATAGAGACATTAACAACATTAAGAGAAAAAATTGGAAATGGACTTCCTTTATTGGAGGAGTATGAAAATCAAAGTGGAGTACTTCGTCTTGAAGAGATAAAAACAAGAATTTTGATAGAAGCTGATAAAAATTCTTTGATGGATGACATTGTTTTGTCAATGATTTTAGAAATTGGAGATTGTGAAGGGTGCATTGTATATGAGGAAGGGAAAAACTTTAATTACAATATAGATATCTCCAAAGAGTATCTTGAATATATGGTAAAAACTTTAAATGACCTTGAAGAGCACCAAGAGTTTGCCACAAGAAGTATGATCCTTCATTTTTCAGATGTTCTTACTAATTTAGAGACCTTTAGTGGACTTTATGGTTTAAAAACTAATAAAGGTTGGTTGCTACTTTTTAAAAAGGAGAAGATAGAAGAAGTTAATTGGGCAGGAAAACCTGAAAAAACTGATATTAATGGAACTTTAAATCCAAGAAGTTCTTTTGAACTTTGGTCTGAAAGTGTGAAAAACACCTCCAAAAGTTGGGCACCTTTTAGACGTAGATTCTTACGAAATATTGTGGATGCAGTCTACAGATAAAGAGTTTGATCTAGAAATCTACAAGAAAGAGTTTGTAGATATGAAGTCAAACCAAGGGGAACTTCAAAAGGAGAGTTTTCTTAATTCTACAACTGGCTTTTTTCGTGACTTAGAGGTTTTCGAATATTTAAAAGAGACTTTGAAGAAAGAAAAAAAGAAGAAAATAAGAGTTTTAAATATTGGCTGTTCAACTGGTGAAGAGACTTACTCATTAGCAATGGTTTTTCAAGAAGTAGAAATTGATTTTTTGATCTTTGGGACAGATATCAATGAAGAATCTCTAAATTGTAGTTCAAGAGGAGCTTATGAAAAAGTAGACTTACTACCTCTTTCTAAAAAGCAAAAAGAGAATTTCTTCACTTGTGTGGATGATACATATTTTGTTAATAAAAATCTAAAATCTAAAATTATGTTTTTAAAAGAGAGTATCAACCATTTAAAAAAATACAACGAAATAGATTTAGTAGTTTGTAGGAATCTTCTTATATATTTAAAAAAGGAAGTTCAAAATACCTTTGCTAAAGATATCCACAAACTTTTAAAAGAAGATGGAATTGTAGTTTTGGGAAAAAGTGAATATCCAGAAGAGTTTGATAAGTTGTTTGATAATATTGATTTTTCGAAAAAAATTTTTAGGAAGAGAAAACTTTGAAAATAACCTATGTTACTTTATTTAAAAATCTAATAGATTACTACTTTCATGACTCAATTTTGAAAATAGCAAAAGAGAAAGAACTTTTTGAGATAGATTATAAAAATCCAAGAGACTATACAACTGATAAACATAATAGAGTGGATGACTATAAACAAGGAGGCGGAGCAGGAATGGTTATGACTCCTCAACCTTTGTTTGATCTTCTTGGTGAGATAAAAGAAAAAAATCCCCAAGCAAAGATTATATTTCCTGTTCCTGCTGGAAAACCATTTCGTCAAAACGATTCTGTAAGACTTGCCAAACAAGAACATTTAGTTTTTGTAAGTGGAAGATATGAAGGGATTGATGAAAGAGTTATAGAGACATATGCTGATGAAGTATTTTCCATTGGTGATTATGTTTTAACAGGAGGGGAATTACCATCTTTAGTGATGAGTGATGCTATTTTGAGAAACATTGAAGGAGTTCTTGGAAATAATGAGTCTTTAGAAGAAGAAAGTTTCAATACTGACCTATTAGAAGCTCCCAGCTTTGCAAAACCTTATGATTTTAGAAGTATTTTATCCGTTTCAGAAAACTTAAAGGGTAATCATGCTAATATCCGCTCCCAAAATTTAAAAATGGCTCAATTAAAAACAAAATATTTTAGACCAGATTTGGTTTGAGAAAAAAGGTTAAAAAATGAAAAATAAATACATCGCAGCATTTGAAGATGCTCAAATCGCAGCACAAAACAGAGAAACTCCTGCTTTTAGAGCTGGTGATACTTTAAAACTAGGTATTAGAATTAAAGAAGGTGACAAAACAAGAGTTCAGACTTTTGAAGGTGTTTGTATCTCTGTAAGAGGTGAAGGTCTTGGTAAAACAATTATCGTAAGAAAAATGGGTGCTAACAACATCGGTGTTGAGAGAGTTTTCCCACTTTATTCTGAGAGTTTAGAAACTATTGAAGTTGTTAGAAAAGGTAGAGTAAGAAGAGCAAAATTATTCTATTTAAGAAACCTAAGAGGTAAAGCTGCAAGAATTAAAGAACTTAAGCCTAAAAAAGCTTAGTTCACTTTGGTGGCTACACCAAAATTGTAGATTATTAAAGACTTTATAAAAAGTCTAACCTTTTTCAAACTTATTATCGTGATATTTATATGACAAGGTATGGGAACTCTCCCATGCCTTTTTTTGTTTAAACTCTTTCCCTAAATCCTTTTATAACCTACTTTTAGGTAGAATATACAAATTTTTTTAAAGCTGGTGTATTCTAGCCATAGTAAGGAACTGTTAAATGTCGAATCTTTTAAATAATGAAGATATTTTAGATGTTAAAATTGAAGATACTCTAAAGGGAAGCTACCTTGATTACTCAATGAGTGTAATCATTGGTCGTGCTCTTCCTGATGTTAGAGATGGGTTAAAACCTGTTCATAGAAGAATTTTATATGCTATGGACAAACTAAATCTTTCTCATAGATCCCCGTATAAAAAGTCCGCAAGGATTGTCGGTGATGTAATCGGTCAGTATCACCCACATGGTGATAGCTCTGTTTATGACGCTCTTGTAAGACTTGCTCAAGACTTTTCAATGAAAGAGCCTTTAGTTGACGGTCAAGGAAACTTCGGTTCCATTGATGGTGATAACGCTGCGGCAATGAGATATACAGAAGCAAGAATGACTCAGATCTCAGAAGAACTTCTAACAGATCTTGATAAAGATACAGTTGATTTTATTCCTAACTATGACGATTCCACAAATGAACCAGCAGTTCTTCCAGCAAAATACCCTAACTTACTTGTAAATGGTTCTAGTGGTATTGCTGTTGGTATGGCAACAAATATTCCTCCTCATAACCTTGGAGAGGTTTTAGATGCGACTATACACCTTGTAGATAATCCAGACTCTACTTTTGAAGATCTAATGGAGTTTATTAAAGCTCCAGATTTTCCAACAGGTGGTATTATCTACGGAAAAAAAGGTATTTTAGATGCCTATAGTACAGGTAGAGGAAAGATAAAAGTAAGAGCTAAATATCATATCGAACAACTTCCTAAAAAAGAGATTGTTGTTGTTGATGAGCTTCCTTACCAAGTAAATAAAGCAAGATTGATTATTCAAATTGCAGAGCTTGTAAAAAACAAAGATATTGAGGGAATCTCAGAAGTTAGAGATGAGTCTGACAGAGAAGGTATGAGAATTGTAATTGAGTTAAAAAGAGATGCAATGAGTGAAATCGTTGTAAATAATCTTTTTAAACAGACTCAAATGCAAGTTACATTTGGAATGATTCTTCTTTCAATTGTAAATCAAGAACCAAAGATTATGAATATCCCTGAGATTCTTACAGTTTTCCTTTCACATAGAAAAACAGTTGTAATTAGAAGAACAATCTTTGAACTGGAAAAAGCAAAGAAGAGAGCTCATATTTTAGAAGGTCTTAGAATTGCCCTTGATAATATTGATGAGATTGTTGCTCTTATTAGATCTAGTGCAGATGGTGCTGAAGCAAAAGTTGCACTTGCTGATAGATTTAACTTAAGTGACGTTCAATCTCAAGCTATCTTGGATATGAGACTTCAAAGACTAACAGGTCTTGAAAGAGATAAAATTGAAGCAGAATACCAAGAACTTATGGCGTTAATTGAAAGATTAACTGCTATTTTAAAATCTGATAATCTATTAAAAGATGAGATTAAAAAAGAGTTTATCGAACTTAAAGAGAAGTATGATACTCCAAGAAAAACTGATATCGAAGATGACTATGATGATATCGATATGGAAGATCTGATTCCTAATGAACCAATGGTTGTAACTATTACTCATAGAGGATATATTAAAAGAGTTCCACTGAAAACTTATGAAAGACAAAACAGAGGTGGTAAAGGTAAAACTGCTGTTACTACTTATGATGATGATTTCATTGAAAGTTTCTTCATTGCCAATACTCATGATACACTATTATTTACAACAAATATCGGACAGCTTCATTGGTTAAAAGTATATAGAATTCCAGAAGCTGGAAGAAACGCAAAAGGAAAAGCGGTTGTTAATCTAATCAATCTAAAAGATGAAAGTGAGAAGATTCAATCAATTATTCCAACAACTGATTTTGACGAGAGTAAATCATTAGCATTCTTTACGAAAAACGGTTTAATCAAAAGAACAAAACTATCTGAATACTCCAATGTAAGAAGTAATGGTGTAAGAGCTATTAATCTTGATGAGGGAGATGAAGTTGTAACTGTTGTTATAATTGACCCTAGTATTCAAGAAGTGTTCTGTTTAACCAAAAAGGGTATGTGTATTAGATTCCCGATTGATAGCGTAAGAGAGATTGGTAGAACATCACGTGGTGTAACTGCTATTAAGTTTAAAATAGATGGAGATTTTGTTGTTGGTGCAACAGCTACATCTAGCCCAGAACAAGAGATCTTAACTATTGGAGAAAAAGGTGTAGGTAAGAGAACAGAGGTTGACCTATACAGACTTCAAAGTAGAGCTGGTACAGGTACAATAGCTATGAAATTATCTGATAAAACAGGTGAACTAGTAGGTGTTGTTATGAATGTGCAGCCATGAATTGGCGTCTGTAATTGGAAATCTCAGGGCATCGATGGCAAAGGTGCCACGAATCCAAAATCCAGAAATCCAGACTTTGCTTCTTAGTTGGCAAACGGAAATACGAAATTACTGATCTCCTCCTGTGGGGGTCTGGAATAGTATGACAGTATG
>JAOXRY010000221.1 GCA_025800305.1 Campylobacterales bacterium
GCTGTTGAAGGAGTTTTTCTTTATTTTTTATTTCTGACAGGTCAATGACTGTGGACATTCTGATATTTTCTCCATCAATAATAATATCTCTTGCACTAATTATTGTAGGAAGGAATGAACCATCATCTTTTACTAATGTAAGTTCATATGGATCTGTAATATTATTTAACAAAGATTTTTTAATTTTAGGAAGTTCTGTTGAGAGAATAAATTCATAAATATCTCTTCCTATAATTTCTGATTTGCTTTTACAACCAATCATCTTTACCCCAGAGTTATTGATATTTATAATTTCTTTTTTTTCAATAGAGTAAAATACAACCATTTCCATTGTAGCATCTAAAATATCTTGAAAGTTATTTAACGACTCTTGAAGTTTTTTATTTTTAGTCTCTAAAGACAAGGTGGCATGATTGACTCTCTCTTCTAGAGTATTGTTAAGATCTTTTAGTTCCTCTTCAACTATTTTTCTTTTTTTTATTTCATGTTGTAGCTTTATGTTCCAATAAAAAGATCCCAATAAAACCATTGTTGCAAAAAATATTATTTGCCAAATTAGGGTATATGGTAGACCCTCTTTAAAGCTAACAGCTACCCACTTATTGTAAATCAATTTCTGCTGGTTTTTGTCTATTGTTTTTAAAGTTTTTTCTATGATTGTGTGAAGCTGTGGTTCTTTTTTTGTGACTCCAATTCTCAGTTCTCTTTTTTCATCTAATTTACCAGAAATCTTAAGTTCTCCAATAAAGTTTTTATGGAAGTGATGACCTATTGTGGCTAAAGATCCTAAAAATCCAAATATCTTTCCTTCCTTAACTTTTTTTAGTCCATCAAAAACATTGTCAACACTAATAAATTCAATATGTGGATATTTATCTTGAAAGGTTTCAGTAAAAGCATAATCTTTAGGAATACCTAGTTTTTTCCCTGCTAATGAAGTTTTTAGATCTCCAATAAAAGGAGTATTAACTTTTGTTGCAAGTACTATAGGAGTTTGCAGATAAGAAGATGAAAAATTAATGTAGTTGTTTCTTTCTTTTGTCTTTGTAATTAAAGGAATCAAATCACATCTATCTTCTTTGAAAAATTCAAGAGATTCACTCCAGCTTTTTGTAGGAATATATTGAAAGTCAATAGGAAGTTTTTCTTTTAGTAGTTTGATATAGTCATAGCTTATTCCTACATGTTTTCCATCGATTTCCCCCTCTAAAGGTATCCAGTTTGGATCAATACAATAGTTTATTTTCTTTTTATCTTTTAAGTAGTTTAATTCACTTTTGGCAAGTTCAACTTTATTGCTTTTTTTTGTTTCCTCTTCTATTAAAAACCACTTTTTTTTAAGATTGAAAAGCTTTTGTTCACCAATATGCAAAAGACCTTTATTTATGATAGAAACGGCTTCTGGAAATTTGTTGTTAATTGCAAACTTATGCTCTAACTGTTGATTAAGAGTAATGGAAATTTTAAGATAGCCAAGACCTAGTTTATTTGCCAAGTAGAGTGTAGTTCCATCTCCTATCATTCCATCTGTTTCTCCTGTAACTACACTATTGATTGAGTCTTTTACTGAAGCGTATTCTATGATTGTAGAGTTTGGAAATAGTTTTGTTAGTTTGCTCTCTTCTTCCTTATCTTTGTGTATTGCCAGAGTCTTTCCGTCAAGATCCTTTAGTGAAAGGATCTTTTTTGGATTAATTGTTGATGTTAGTATCATTTTTTCCATGGTCAGATAGGGGTTTGTTAGTATTTTATTTTTTACTTTTGTTTCTACAGTTATAAAGTTATCTGTTTTTTTATCAGTAAAAACAAAGTTGCTACCTGTAAATTGATTTATTAGTTTGATAATTTCATTATCGTATTTTGAATTTTTTCCACCAACTTCAATTACTGGATTTTTTAGAAGAAACTGCCTCTCTCTTTCATTGAGGTATACTTCTTTATCAACACCTTTATAGATGAAGTTATCAAGTTTTTTTAAATCATACTTACCTTTAATCATAAAAGACAATAGCTGGGCTAAATTTACTATTTTCTCCTTGCTTATC
>JAOXRY010000230.1 GCA_025800305.1 Campylobacterales bacterium
TGGAATCTTATTTATCAACGCTGAAAGTGAAGGGGAACTTCTAAGAATTGAAGAGATCGCAGGTGAGTTAAATGTTGAGGCTAGAATTAGTCTAAGAGTAAACCCAAATATTGATCCAAAAACCCACCCATATATTTCAACAGGTCTTAACGAGAATAAATTTGGAATTGATATTGAAACAGCTAAGAGACTTTACATTCACTGTAAAAATTCAGAAAATTTAGATCCAGTAGGAATCCATTTTCACATTGGAAGTCAGCTTACAGATCTTGAACCAATTAAAGAAGCTAGTCAAATAGTTGCAGATCTAGTAAGAAGCTTAGAAAAGATTGAAGTTGAAATCAAATTCTTTGATGTTGGTGGTGGTCTTGGTGTTGTTTATGAGGATGAAGAAACAATTGATCCTTATGACTATGTACAAGCAATTATGGAGACAATTTCTGGTCTTGACGTAACAGTTATTTGTGAGCCTGGAAGATATTTAACTGCCAATGGTGGTGAATTTGTAACAAAAGTTCTCTATGAAAAGATGACTGGTGATAAGAGATTTGTAATTGTTGATGGAGCTATGAATGATCTTCTTAGACCATCTCTTTACAATGCTTACCATGAGATTGAGGTTGTAGGAAAAGGTGAAGCTAGTAAAAAAAAGGCTGATATTGTTGGTCCTGTTTGTGAAAGTGGGGACTTTTTGGCAAAAGATACACCTCTAGCAGATTGTGAACACGGTGATATTATTACTATCAAAAGTTCAGGTGCATATGGTTTTACAATGGCTAGTAACTACAATACAAGACCAAAAGCAGCAGAGGTAGCTGTTGAAGATGGTGTTGATAGGCTTATTAGACAACGAGAGACTGTAGAGGATATCTGGAGATTGGAAGAGGAGTTTTTAAAATAATGGCTTCTTTAGATGAACTAAGAAATCAAATTGATAACTGTGATAGTAAGATTATAGATCTATTAAATCAAAGAATGAGCCATGTTCATCAAGTTGGCGTTCTTAAAAATGCTACAGGTGGTTCAATCTACAGACCAGAGAGAGAAAAGTCAATTATTAATAGACTGAAAAAGAAAAATGATGGCTTGTTAAATGACAATGCTATAGAAGCTATTTTTTTAGAGATCTTTGCTGTTTCTAGAAATTTAGAAAGATCTGAAAAAGTTGCATATCTAGGACCTGAAGGAACGTATACCCATCAAGCAGCAGAAAGTAGATTTGGTGCTATGAGTGAGTATCTCTCTATGAGTTCAATTAGAGCTGTTTTTGATTCTATTGAAAACAAAATGGCAAAGTATGGTGTTGTGCCAATTGAAAATAATATTGATGGTGTTGTTGGAGAGACATTAGACTTGCTTGGAAATACAGATGTAAAAATTGTTGCAGAACTTACAATTGGTATCCACCACTCTTTTGCTTCTAAAACACCAGATCTTAAAGATATTAAAAAGATCTACTCAAAAGATAAAGCTTTTGGTCAGTGTAGAAGTTTTTTAAGTGAAT
The DNA here is from genome assembly GCA_025800305.1 of Campylobacterales bacterium. Taxonomy (GTDB): domain Bacteria; phylum Campylobacterota; class Campylobacteria; order Campylobacterales; family SZUA-545; genus JAOXRY01. Next base: position 1,505 of record JAOXRY010000230.1, read on the forward strand.
ACTCACTGGAAGATGCAGAGCACATTCCAATAGAATCAACAGCAAAAGCTGCAAAGATAGCTTCAGAAGAGCCAAACAGTGCTGCAATTTGTTCTCATATTGCTACAAAACTTTATGATGTACCTGTTCTATTTGAAAACATAGAAGATAATCATAATAATCAGACAAGATTTATTGTCATAAGTGATTATGAAAATGTGCAAAGTGGTTGTGATAAAACAACTATTCTAGCAAAAACTCCAGATGAAGCAGGTGCGTTGGCAAGATTTTTAACAGACTTTCATGAGTCAGGAATTAACTTAACTAAAATCGAATCAAGACCAAATAAGGGAAATAATGATTTTGCCTCTTGGTTTTATATTGATTTTGAAGGTCACTTTAAAGATACCAATGTAGCAGAAGTGATGAATAAACATAGTGAACATATCAAGTGGCTTGGTAGTTACGCAAAAAACTCAAATTAGGAAGAAAAATGAAATTTAAAGATACTTTAAAAGATATTAAAACTTATTCAGCAGGAAAACCAATCGAACTAGTTGTTCGTGATTATGGTGTTGCTCCTGAAAATATTATTAAATTAGCTTCCAATGAAAATCCTCATGGTTGTAGCCCAAAAGTAAGAGAAAAGATCTCTCAAATTGTTGGAAATATGTATAGATATCCAGATGATAGCTTCTTTGAATTAAAAGAGAAGTTATCTACAAAATTTGGTGTAAAAGATACAAATATAATTATTGGTGCAGGAAGTGATCAGACTTTTGAATTTATCTCAAGAGCGTTACTAGAAGAGGGGGATAAAGTTTTAGTAAACAGAATCTCTTTTGCAATGTATGATATTTATGCGAAGCAAGAGGGTGCTGTTATGATTAAAACAGACACAATTGAGCATGATTTAGATCAGTTTAAAACTCTATACCAAGAACACAAACCAAAATTAGTGTATATCTGTACTCCAAGTAATCCAGCAGGTGATGCCTTAGATAAAGTCGATGTATACGACTTTCTTAAAACTGTAGATCCAGAGACTATGGTTGTTGTTGATGGTGCATATATGGAGTATGCTTCTTTTAAGGAAGCGAAAAAGCTTATTGAACCAAAGGATCTAATTGATACTTTTCCAAACTGTATATACACAGGGACATTTTCAAAAGCTTATGGTCTTGGTGGAATGAGAACAGGGTATGCCATTGCCAGTGAAGAGTTTATAAATTCTCTTCTTAAAATGAGACCTCCGTTTAATATTACAACTCTCTCTTTGGCTGCTGCTGTTGAAGCTTGTAATGATGAAGAGTTTGTAACTTTTGCTATTGATGACTGCTTTAAAGAGATGAAACGATACGAAGATTTTGCAAAAGAGAATAACTTTGATTATATTGATAGTTATACAAACTTCATCACATTAATGTTAAACGACTCTATGAACTCCAGTGAGATCTCAGAAGCACTTCTTAAAAAAGGTGTAATTGTTAGAGATCTGGGAAGCTATTCGATGAATGCTATTCGTGTGACAATTGGTACGACAGCTGAAAATGATAGATTTTTTAAAATTTTTAAAGAGGTTCTAGGTAATTAATGGATATTAAAGCTCTAGTTGAACAGGTTGTTCTTCTTTACAGAAAATTAAATAAGCCTCAGCAGTACGTTGTTGTTGGTACTGGTATTGCTGTTATTGCAATCATATCTTTTTTGATTGTTTTTAGTGCACCTAAAACTAAAGATGATGGTTTTAGACCGCTTTATGAAAACTTAAGTCAAAAAGATGCTGGGCTTATTGTTCAACAGCTTGAAAAAGATCAAATAGAATATAAAATTCCAACAGATGGAACTATTGAAGTTAAAAAAGAATTAGCTACTAAGCTTCGTATGGATATGGCTAATCTTGGACTTCCTAAAGAGTCTAAAGTAGGATTTGAACTTTTTGATAAACAAGAGTTTGGTGCAACTGACTTTGACCAACAAGTAAAGTTTGTCCGTGCAAAAGAGGGAGATATTGCAAGAACTATTGAGCAACTTGATCCAGTTGATAGAGCAAAAGTAAGTATCGCAATTCCTAAAAAAACAGTTTTTGTTGCAAAGCAATCTAAGCCTACAGCTTCAGTTGTTCTTAAAATGAGAGATGGACAGCAACTTTCAAGAAAGCAAGTTTCAGGGATTAAACACCTTGTCGCTGGATCTGTTGCTGAACTTAGTCTAGAAAATGTAAAAATTGTTGATGAGGATGGTATTCCTCTTGGAGAGGAAGACGCAGCAACTACAGCAGGGGAAGTTGCAAAAAATCAGCTGAGATATAAAAGAAACTACGAAAAAATCTACGAGAAAAAAGTAGTTGCAATGCTAGGAAAGTTCCTTGGTGGTGATGACAAAGTTGTTGCCAAAGTAACTATCGAATTTGACTTTGCAATGAAAGATAGTGTTGAAGAGTATTATGACCCTAACAATGTTCCAAGATCTGAACAATCACTGGAGGAAAAAAGAGAAGGTTTTAAACCAAAAGAGATAGGTGGAGTTCCTGGAGCTGTTAGTAATATTGGTCCTGTTCAAGGTCTTGAAGATAATAATATGAGGGAAAAATACTCTAAAGCTACTTCAACAATTAACTATGAAGTTTCTAAAAGAGTATCCAATGTAAAAGGGGAGTTTGCAACTATCAAAAGAGTAACTGCCGCAGTTGTTGTTGATGGAAAGTATAAACCTAAAAAAGACAAAGATGGAAATCTTATTCCTGAAGAATTTATCTATATTCCTTTAAGTGATGATGAACTTACTAGAATTGAGGCATTGGTAAAACAGACAATAGGTTATGACCCATCTAGAAGTGATGATGTAGCTGTTAGTAACTTTGAGTTTAGAATCCAACCAGGAGACGATGATAAAAATAAAACCTTAAAGTTTATTGCAGAAATAGAAGGAGCAATGGGACCATTTTTCCCAATTGTTAAATATACTTTTATTGCGTTGATTCTATTTTTCTTCTATAAAAAAGTCATTGTTCCTTTTGCTGAGAGAATGATGGATGTACCAACAGAAGAAGAGGAGTTACCTGAAACTACAATTGAATTTGATGATGAAGATATTGAAGATGATGCTGATAAGGTAAGTGAGCTTAGAAAACGTGTTGAAAACCAGCTTGGATTTGGTGATGGTTTAGATGAAGAACAGCTCAAGTACGATATTCTGTTGGAAAAAATGAGAGAACTAACAGAAGAGAAAACAGAAGAAGTAGCCCAGCTACTAATTAGCCTTGTTGAGGATGAGATCTCAACAAGTAATAATATGTAAGGATATTTGTAATGCAATTACCTCCACATTTACAAACCCAGTTTGATGATATGAGTATGGCAGAGAAAGTTGCCGTGCTTTTAATGCAACTTGGCGAGGATATTACAGCACTTGTCTTTGGTCACATGGATGTTAATATTATTACTGAGATCTCAAAATATATTGCTATGGCAAAGGGTATGGATAAACAGTTAGCCTTTGCTGTTCTTGAAGAGTTCTATGCGATTTTCCAATCAAACCAGTACATCACTACTGGTGGTATGGATTACGCAAAAGAGATCCTTGTAAAAGCACTTGGACCAGAAGAGGCGAAGAAAGTTCTTGATAAATTATCAAAAACAATGCAACAAGGTCAAAACTTTTCTTATTTAGAGAAGATTAAACCACAGCAATTATCAGACTTTATTATTAACGAGCACCCTCAAACGGTTGCTCTTATTTTAGCTCACATGGATGCTACACCTGCTGCTGATACATTGACTCTTTTCCCTGATGATTTAAGAGGGGAAGTTGCTATGAGAATGGCAAATCTTGGTGATATTTCGCCATCAATTATTAAGAGGGTTTCAACTGTACTAGAAGGTAAGCTAGAAGCCCTTACTAGCTATAAAGTTGAGGTTGGTGGACCACGTTCTGTTGCTGATATCTTCAATAGACTGGGATCTAAAGCTTCAAAATCTACTTTAGCGTATATCGAACAAGTTGACGAGAAGTTGGCAAGTGATATTAAAGAGATGATGTTTACTTATGAAGATGTTATCAAGCTTGATAATAATGCAATTAGAGAGTTACTAAAATCTGCAGATAAAAAAGATCTATTGATGTCACTTAAAACAGCATCAGATCCACTGAAAGATAAGATCTTTTCTAATATGTCACAAAGAGCCGCAGCTACTTTACAAGAGGAGTTAGAGTTCTTAGGTGCAGTGAAAGTCCGTGAAGTTGAAGCAGCCCAGAGAAAAATTGTTGAACTTATTCAACAACTTGCTGAAGCTGGTACTATTGAGATGGGATCTGAGGATGAGGTTATTGAGTAATGGCTGATTTAATTATCACTCCAGAAAGAGTTGCTAATCACAATGTTGTTAAATATAGTTTTAAAAAAGTTGATTCCAATGGTTATGTAGAAGGAGAGGAACAAGTCCAAGTCGTACCTCAAAATGAGGCGGTATCTACAGAACCAGCTTCTGAACAGCCTCAACAGCCACCAACAGTAGAAGCAGTTCCACAACCTACTCCTTCTCAGCCTGTTCCTGAAACTGTTGTAGAAACTCCAGTTAGTGAAGAACCTATTCCTTTTGTACCACCACAAGCACCGGCTCCTGAACAGCCAAATGGTGGTGCTGATGCTTCTGAACTTTATAAGAAAATTGACGAGATGTCTTCCAGTGTTATCAAAATGGAGATGAGGTTAGAAAAGCAACAAGAAGAGTTCAATGAGAAGATTGAAGAAGAGAGAGAAAGATCTCTTGCTGAAGGTATGGAAAAAGGAAGAGCAGAAGCAGAGCAACTCCTTGAAGGTGAACTGAAAAATAGACTAGAACAGTTGGCACAATCTGTTGTAAAAGTTGAAAGTGCAGCAAAAAACTATGATGAGATCTTAAGTAATATAGAAAAAGAGCTAACAACTGTCGCACTGGATATTGCGAAAGAGGTAATAGAAAAAGAAGTTGAAGAAAACTCTTCAGAAATTGCTGTTAATTTAGCAGGAAACTTATTGGAAGATATAAAAGAAGCAAGTGAAATTACAATTAGGGTAAATCCATCTGATAGTGACGCAGTTAAGCAACACTTGATGGCAAACCCTAAAGTAAAAATAGAAACAGATTCTGCTATCAGTCTTGGTGGTGTAATTATCATGAGTAATGTAGGTAACATTAATGGTGATATTCACAAAAGATATGAGCAGGTTAGAAAAAATACACTAGATAGCGAGTAATGGATGGATATTAAAGGTTATTCTACTAAAGAATTAAAAGATTTATCAGAAAAGATCAGAGATAGAATTTTAGAAGTTGTAAGTAAAAATGGTGGACACCTTTCCAGTTCACTTGGGGCAACTGACATTATTCTAGCCATGCACAAAGCATTTGATGTAAATAAAGATCCTTTTATTTATGACGTTTCCCACCAAGCTTATGCCCATAAACTTATTAACAACAGATGGGATAGTTTTGAAACATTGAGATCTTTTGAAGGGCTAAGTGGATTTACAAAACCAAAAGAGTCTGAAAAGGATTACTTTATCGCAGGACACAGCTCCACTTCAATCTCTGTTGCTGTTGGTGCAGCTAAGGCTATTGCTTTAAAAGGTGAGGATAGAGTTCCTGTTGCTTTAATTGGTGATGGTTCTATGTCTAGTGGTATGGTGTATGAAGCTATGAATGAATTAGGACATTTGAAGCTTCCTGTAGTTATTATTATTAATGACAATGAGATGTCAATAGCAAAGCCTATAGGAGCTATCTCAAATTATCTTTCGAAGCATATGGCAGGAAGGTTTTATCAAAAGTTAAAACACACGGTAGATGACTTACTAGATGGTCATGATTCTATGAAATATCTAGCAAAAAGATTTGAAGAGTCTTTAAAACTCATTACTCCAGGAATGCTTTTTGAGGAGCTAGGACTTGATTATATTGGACCTATAAATGGTCATAATATTAAAGAGATGGTTGAGGTTTTTGAAACAGCTAAAAAGCTGGGAAAACCTGTCGTTGTTCATGCTCAAACAACAAAAGGTAAAGGTTATAAAATTGCTGAGGGGCTTCATGAACATTGGCATGGTGTTGGACCTTTTGATGTTGATACTGGAGAATCTAAAAAAAGTAGTGGAAGTAAAAGTGCAACAGCTATTTTTAGCGATGCTTTATTAGATCTAGCTAAAAAAGATGAAAAAGTTGTAGGAATTACCGCGGCAATGCCAAGTGGTACAGGGCTTTCTTCTCTAATGGATGAAATGCCTGATAGATTTTGGGATGTGGCAATTGCTGAACAACATGCTGTAACATCAGCGGCGGCTTTGGCAAAAGAGGGACTAAAACCTTTTGTTGCAATATACTCTACATTTTTACAAAGAGGCTTTGACCAAATTATTCACGATGTTGCTATCGATAATCTTCCTGTTATTTTTGCTATTGATAGAGGTGGAATTGTTGGGGAAGATGGAGAGACTCACCAAGGAACCTTTGATATAAGCTACTTAAGATTAATTCCAAACATGGTGATTTTTGCCCCAAGAGATGAAGCTACATTGATTGATGCTGTTTCTTTTGCAGCTAACTTAAATAAGCCCTGTGCTTTCAGGTATCCAAGAGGTGCCTTTGTTCCTCACAAGGAAGTAAAAAGTAGTGGATTCCAACTGGGGAAAGCAGAGTTACTAAAAGAAGAGGACAGTGAAATTCTTCTTGTAGGATATGGTAATGGAGCTTCAAAAGCATTAAAAGTTGCAGAAGAGTTGGAAAAGAATGATAAAAAAGTGTCAGTTTTAGATCTAAGATTTGTTAAGCCAATTGATAAACAGTCGATACTATCTTTAGCTAAGAAGAAAACCAAATGGTATATAATTAGTGATAGCGTAGGTATCGGCGGGGTTAAGTCTGGTATTTTAGAGGTGTTATCAGAAGAAGGAATTAGTGTTGAGATTCATTCTTTTGAACTTCCTGATGAATTTTTAGTTCATGGAAATACATCTTTGATAGAAGATAGCCTTGGAATTTCTACAGAAAAGATTGTTAATAAAATATTGGAATAAACTTGAATGATTTAGTAAAAATAGAGGTTACAGACGGAGTATATTGGATTTCAGTTCCAGAAAAAAGCTTTAAAATCCTTTGTTCCTCTCCTGCTGATTCAGTAAAACATCTTATTAAAGTTGGTTTAATCCATAAAATTAGAAAAAATGGAATTGAGTATGAGGCTGGTCCTGATGCGATTTTACTTTCTGATGTGATGGTTCAAAATGGTGATTTTGCCAATCTTGCAGAGTTTCCTATTCTTCAAATGCTTTACAAAAGGGGAATGATTATCCCTAATCATCCTGGAAATACAGGAGCAAAACCTATACTTATTGGTTCAAAAGAGCAAGTTGATGCCCAGTTTGAATATATTTTCCGTGGAAACTATGGATTAATATCTGAAGAAGAACTTATAGATTCTGGAGTTTCACCAGAAAAAGCAAAAGAGTATATGCGGCTCAAACTAAAATTTGCATTTGGACAAATTAAAAAAAGTGAAGAGTTTATCGAGAAAAAAATAGTTGGAGATGAAAAGGTAGAGATCCATGATGGAATCTTTATTAGGAGAAAATCTTTAAATGTATTTGAATTTTCTTATAAAAATGAGAAAGTTGAAGTAGATTTAAACTTAACAAAGACCCAAAAATACAAGGCTCCATATCCTCTTAATTTCTTTGATTTAAAAAGAGAGTATTTTGCTGTTGCCCATACAGGAAGTGGTGATGGCTGGGATGTTGATAGACCTAGTATGGGTAGTATAGTTATGATTCAAGGGAGAATCTATCTTGTTGATGCTGGTCCAAATATTCTTAATGTTCTTATATCATTAGGAATAGGAATTGGTGAGGTTGAAGGTGTTTTTCATACCCATTCACATGACGATCATTTTGCTGGACTTGCTGCACTCTTAAGATCTGGAAAGAAGATTAAATATTTTGCTACTCCTATGGTAAGAGCCTCTGTTGTGAAAAAGATGGCTGCACTTATGGGATTTGAAGAGGATAACTTTTTTAACTATTTTGATGTAGTAGATCTAAAACTTGATAAATGGAATTATGTTGATGGAATGGAGGTTAAGCCTCTTTTTTCTCCCCATCCAGTTGAAACTAATATTTTTCTATTTAGAGCTGTTTTTGGAGATGGGTATAAAACATATGCTCACTATGCTGATATTGTATCTTTACAAATTTTGGAAGGTATGATTACAGAAGACGAAAGTTCACATGGACTGTCAAGAGAGTTTTTTGAAAGTGTTAAAAAAGATTATTTAACAAAGGTAGATCTTAAAAAAGTTGATATTGGTGGAGGTATGATTCACGGTGAAATTAGAGACTTTGAAAATGATAAGTCAGGAAAAATTTTACTTGCCCATACATCACAAGCTTTAACAATGGATCAAAGAGAAGTAGGGTCTTCTGCTGCTTTGGGAGTAATGGATGTTTTAATACCTTCTTATCAAGATTTCTTAAGAAAAAGTGCTTATGAATTTCTACACTCTTATTTTCCAACTGTAGAGAGATCTCAATTGAGAATATTGTTGAACCATCCAATAATAACTTTAAATCCAGAATATATTCTTATGAAAGCAAGAGAGGTTCACGATAAGATCTATCTTATATTAAGTGGAAACGTAGAAGTTTTACAGACAAGACTCAAGATCTACGATATATTATCTTCAGGTGCAATTTTAGGGGAACTTTCTGGTGTTCTTGGAACTCCTTCTATCGAGACATATAGGGCAGCAAGTTTTGTAAATGCACTGGAAATACCTGTAAATATTTATAAAAGATTTGTAAAACAAAATGGACTTTATGAAGATTTAGAGCGATTAAAATCAAAAAGAGACTATCTAAATGAGACTTGGCTTTTTGGTGAAGCAATGCCTCATACAGTTCAAAATGAGATAGCCAGTGAGATGGAGATCTTCTTTTTAGAAGATGGAGAGTCTATAGACATTGACTGTGACGGTTATATATATACAGTTTTTGCTGGAAAAGTTGATGTTTTTGTAGATGATGAGTTTTTAATTAGACTTAAGTATGGCGACTCATTTGGAGAGAATAAAATCTTTAATAAAAAAGGTGGCGGAGACTACACTTTCAAAGCTATAGGAAGTCATATTGGTGTTTGTAAAATACCTATTGATAAGATTATTGATATTCCAATAGTTAGATGGAAGTTAAGTGAGAGTAACTATAAAAGAAGAACTATATTAAGTAATAAAACAGCAAGAAGCTAAAAGGAAAACAATGTTACCAGATTCTGTACTTGATGGAACACCTGAAGAACACTATATAAATATTTTGAAGTCAGCAGATCCTGATGTTGTTAGAAAAATTGTTTTTGAATACTTTAATAGGTTAGCTGCTTGTGAACTTCTAATTGAAGAGAAAGGCTTAGAAGAAGAGCTAAAGTGTTACCCATATGATAAAACCAAAGAAGTAGAAGAAAGAAGTAGGGACTACGTCATTGAGTCAATGGCTAATATTGTAGCTTCCCACGAAAGATAGAATCATAAGAGCTTTTTTACTATCTCTTTTTCTCTCATCAGCACTTTTTTCCCAGTGGACTAAAACTGAAGATTTTTCCTTAAAAAAAGATCGAATTGCTCTTTGGACTGTTGGAGAAAGAGAACTTACTTTTAGATGGACACTTTTTCACAATCAAGGACTTGTCTATTTAGCAAAGTTTGATAAGTTTCCCTATCAAGGAATCCTCTACGATGACTATAGAAAAAATGGTGTGAAAATCAAGTTAGGTATTAGTACTAAAGCAAATGTAGAAGATCCTTACTGTATGATTGTTTTTAAAAGCTATGATTCAAAAACAAAGACAGCCAACTTTACCCTTTATCAAAAAGATCTAGCTGGACTTACGACTCTTTTAAAAGAGCTCTAAAATATCGTTATCGTCCTCTTGGGCTTTTTCGTCAAAAATCATCTCAATTTGTAAAAATGAATTTAATAAAGAGCTATCCATATAGTGAATATCTTCTGTCTCTTGTTTAATAAATATAGTATTTCTCCAACTTGTTAGATCTAATAAAACAGTATTAAGTACAAGGGTTAGTTTTTTATTTTTGTCTTTATCTGTTTTTTCTTCAGTCATCTCATTGAAAAAGTTAGAAATTTTCTCCAAAGCAAAAGCGATATGATCAAACTCAACAAGGTTGCTAATAACTGAGTAATATGTTTGAAAACTTTCTGCCATATCATACAACGATGAAATTTCTTGATTTTTTTCAAAGTCGATAATAGTTAGATCTATTTTATCTTCTATATCTTCCAATGCTTCAATATTACTCATTATATCGATAGGAGTAAAGTCAACATACTCTTTTGCAGAAGTTTTATAGCTAAAATGTGCTCTTAGTACTTGCTCTTCTTCTTTGCTTATAAATGTGTCTTCAATTTCACTAAGAACCTTATTTAATTTAAATGTAATCTTATTATCATCAATTTTATAAATAATTTTATCGCTGTTTTTAGTAATAATGTGGCTAATAACACTTTTAGGGATTTTATCAATACCCTCAATTGTTATATATGAATGGGTTTGGTTTCCCTCTAGAATTACTCTTGTTTTATTGTGTGAAAGTATTAAAAACTGGCAAAAGCCATAAACTATATCCATACAATCAACAATACCTATAACCTCATGGGGATATTCATTAAAAAAATAGTCTCTCATTAAGGCTATAGATTCATCGTTTGTTGTTCTAAAGATTATGCTTCTAGCTCTAACATTCTTTGTAAAAACATTTTTAGCTTCAATATCAAAGGTTAGATTATTTTTAGCCTTCATTATCTGTTTATAGTTATTTATTCTCTTATCTAATAGTTTTAAATGGATTGGAAAGGTTAAAATATCTTCTGCACCAAAGTGAATGACTTTATCTTTTTCAATATGATCACTATCTAAAGATACAGCTATAACCATATAGTGTCTATATTTTAGTTGTTTAATATAGTTTAGTTCCTCTTCTTTTGAACTGTAAATACCTAAAAAAACTATATCAATACTATTTTCTTTTACTATTTTAGGAATATCGTCATCTTTTGTAGCTATGGTAAGGTTGTGAGTTTCAATTTTATTGAAAGTATATTCTATGTTTTGTCTGATTTTTTCTAGATTATCTATAAGTAAAATATTCATTAGTTCGCCCCTTTACTAATTTATCACAAAATTATACTATAATTGTTCAGTCTTTAATCTAAAAATGTGATATTTAAGACTAATTAATATATGATTGTAGCCGATAATACTGTTATGATTTAAAGGAGATAACGTTGAGCAAAAAAGTAATACTTGTTGACGATTCAAGAACAATCCTTGCCACTGCAGAGATGGCTTTAGAAGAGCTTGTAAATAGTGGGGCAATTGATTTTAAAACATATATGAATCCAGAGGAACTATTAAACGACCTTAATACAGGTGTTGTTGATTTTGATCTATTAATTAGTGACATCAATATGCCTCAAATGAATGGTTTAGATCTCTCTGCTTCTATTAAAGCTGATGAGAGGTTTAAGAAAAAACCAATTCTAATTTTAACTACAGAAAGTTCAGCAGAGATGAAAACTAAAGGTAAAGCAATCGGTGTAACTGGTTGGATGGTGAAGCCTTTTAGTGATGAAAAACTTGTTAAATCAATTAAAATGGTGTTAGGAATATAACGTGTCACAAGATCTAACTATATCTGATGAAAAGAAGGCACTATTAGCTGATACTGATAGATTTTTGACTCTTTTTATTGATGATGAACAGTATGGCTTAGACATAGATATAGTAAAAGAAATCATCGCAATGATGAATACTACTCCTGTTCCTAAAACACCTGATTATTTACAAGGTGTTATGAATCTTAGAGGAAACATTATTCCTGTTGTTAATCTAAGAAAAAAATTTGGAATGGTTTATAAAGAAACAGATGATAGAACTGCTATTGTAATTGTTTCAATAGAAGGAACAAATATAGGTTTTATAGTTGATAGAGTAGAAGAGGTTTTAGCAGTTGAAAAAACCCAGTTTTCAAAAACTCCAAATTTTGATACAGCAATTGACAGCGAATTTATTAGCAAAATGGTTAGAACTGAAGAAGGTGTTGTAATGATCTTAGATCTTAAAAAAGCATTTGATCAAGATGAATTGGCATTTTTTGAAAGTTTAGATGAAGAGGACGACGACGAATAGTCAAACTTAAGGTGAAATAGATGTATATTGATGGTGATGTTTTAGTTATATCTACAGATATGGACACCTCAGATGTTGAGGAATTAAAAAGTTTTGTTGAGTCAAGACTAGATTATATAGAAGAGATTGTATTTGAAGAGGAAAATTTGGAAAAATTTACATCATCTTCTCTATTTCAGCTACTTTTTGGAATCAAAAAATCCAAACCAGAAATTAAAATTGATATGATAGATAAAGGCAGTATAGGTTTTAGCGAACTTGGTATTGTAAAGTGGGTGTAGGCTATGAATAAAGAAAAACTAAAACAGATATTTATTGAAGAAGCCAATGAGATTATTGAAACATTAGATGTTGATATTATTAATTTTGAAGAAGACCCTACAGATAGAACCATACTAGATAAGCTTTTCCGTGGTGTTCACACATTAAAAGGAAGTGCCAACTCTTTTGGTTTTACAAGACTTGGTGAATTTGTTCACCACTTTGAAGACGCATTAGACCATTTTAGAAATAGTGATGATGAAATTACTTCACACATTATTGATGTGTTTTTAGAATCAGTAGATGTAATTAAAGCTGTTCTTGAATATGAGACAGAAGGAACAGAAGGAAATCCAGAAAATTATGATAGTTGTTTAAAAAATATTCAAGAGATAATGGCAGAAAAAAAAGGTCAAAAAGACGAACAGCCTACAGTAGTTGAAGAGAGTGTTTCAACAGGTGACCTTGCCCAAGAATTTGATGAAGAAGAGTCAAAAAGTGAAGTCTTTTCAGACTTAGAAGATGGAGAGAAACTTGTAAAAATTCAGTTGAAATTTGATGAAGATATCTATTTTAGAGGATATGATCACGGAACATTTTTTAAACTGATTTCAGAAGAAGGAAGGATTCTTGAGTCCTTTTGGGATATGTCAAAAATTGTCCCACTTTCAGAGTTTGATCCGCAAAAATGTTATATTAGTATTATTACAATACATTTAGCTACTAAATCTGACAAAGAAACTTTAGAAGAGATCTTTGAGTTTGTTGAACCAGAAGAGTACAATATTGAGTTTTTAGAAAATAGCTCTACTACAGTACCTACTCCAGTAACAGAGGAATCTTCATCCTCTCCTGTTACTAACCAAGCTCCAAGTATACCTGAACCAGCTCCAGAACCAATTAAAGAAGAGACTGTAGCGGTTGTTGAAGAACCTCAACCATTAGCTCCAACCTCAACACCTCCTCAGCAAGAACCAGCTAAAGCTAAAAAAGCTAAGAAAAAAGACGAGGCTAAATCTTTTGTAAAAATTGATACATTAAAACTTGATGAACTTTTTGATTCTGTTGGAGAATTGGTAATTGCTCAAAATTTCTTAGGGGAGAATCAGGCAATTAGAAACTTGGAGAATGAAGGTGTAAACAAAACAATTGAGACACTTTCAAAAATTACAAGACTTATACAAAATAGAGTAATGAGTCTTAGAATGGTTCCTATAAAAGATACTTTTGACAAGATGAAAAGAGTCGTAAGAGACTCTGCTAAAAAAGTGAATAAAGAGATTACTCTAAATATTGTTGGTGAAGATACAGAGATCGATAAAACAATGATTGATAAACTGTCAGATCCTTTAATTCACCTAATTAGAAATTCTGTTGATCACGGTGTTGAAGCTACTGGAGAAGATAGAAAAAATGCTGGAAAAGATATTAGTGGTCAAGTCTATTTAAAAGCTTTCCATAAAGGTGGAAATATTGCAATAGAAGTTTCTGATGATGGACGGGGAATTGACGCTGATGTAATATTAAAAAAGGCTATTGAAAGAGGAATAGCAGATCCAGAAGCTAACTATACAGAACAGCAGATCTTTAATTTTATTATGCAACCTGGATTTTCTACAGCTGCAGTTATTTCTGATATTTCAGGACGTGGTGTTGGATTGGATGTTGTAAAAACATTCATAGAAAAGCTTCATGGAAAAATTGAAATTGAGTCAGTTCTTGGTGAAGGAACTTCTTTTAGAATTCTTCTTCCTCTGACCTTAGCAATTATTGATGGTATGCTTGTAAGAAGTGAAGATGACATCTATATTATTCCAACTCTATCGATTGTTGAATCATTTAGACCAACAGAAGATATTTTACATACAGCACAAGAAAATGGTGAATTTGTTAATTTAAGAGATGAACTTCTTCCAATAATTAGATTAAATCATGTTCTTGGAGTTAGTGATAAAAAGTCTGATCTAACAGAAGGAACTTTGGTTTGTGTTGAAAATGAAAATGGAAGGTTTACTATTTTTGTTGATGAACTTGTTGGTAGACAACAAGTTGTTATCAAATCTTTAGGAAAAGCGTTGTCTTCTTTAAAAGAGATCTCAGGTGGAGCGGTTATGGGGAACGGTGATGTTGCCTTAATCCTTGATATTGATGGTATCTATTAAACTTGATAGAAACAAAAATAACACAAAGAGAGTTTGAACTTTTTAGGGTTTTTATCTATGAGGAAGTGGGAATTTCCCTTTCTGAACAAAAAATGGGATTGGTACAAAGCAGATTATCAAAAAGATTAAAAGCTTTGAATATTCCAACTTTCAAAGAGTATTATGAGTATCTAAAAAGAAGTAGAGATGATGAAGAGATGTTCCATCTAATCAGTGCTATTAGTACAAATGTTACATCTTTTTTTAGAGAAAAACCACAATGGGATTACCTCAAAGCAAATTTAAGTGAAATTCTTGGATCTAAATCAAATAAAAAATTAAGAATCTGGTCTGCTGCTTGTTCTAGTGGAGAAGAACCGTATTCTATTGCTATGTTTTTAAAAGAGAATATGGCTGATTTTAGAAGTTGGGATATAAAAATCTTAGCAACTGATATTTCTAAAAAAGTTCTAGCTAAAGCTATAAGTGGAAGATATCAAGGAAAAGATTTAGAAGGTATGCCAAAACACTATGTTCAAGATCATTTTAAGCCAGTTACCAATGGTGTAATCAAAGAGTTTCAAATCAATCAAGATTTAAGAAATTTAATTACTTTTAGAATGTTTAATTTAATAAATGGTGATTTTTCAATGTTTAGAAATCACTTTGATATGATTTTTTGTCGAAATGTGATGATCTATTTTGATGGAGAATCTCAAGCTCAACTAGTTTCTAATTTTCACAAGATCTTAGGAAATAAGAGTCTTTTGTTTATTGGTCATTCTGAATCACTAACAAGAAATCAAAAAGAGTATAAAACTGTAAAACCGTCGATTTATCAGAAAAATAGCTAAGGAAATTAAAATGGAAAATTTAGAAAGTATTGATGATAATAAGTTAATTGAAGAAATTTCAAGAAGGTTTGAAGAGAAACAAGCTTCAATCAAAGAGATGGAGTTTATGACTAAAAAGCTTTTAGATCTTAATGAACAAGCAAAAGAGGCAGAAGCTGTAAAAAGTCAATTTCTTTCTTTAATAAAAAATGAGTTTAATAATCCAATTTCATCTCTACTTAGCCTCAGTGGAAAACTTGTAAATAATAGTAATCCAGATAGAATTCCTCAAATTGGTAATATGATTAATGAGGAGCTATTAAGATTAGATTTTCAGTTAAAAAATCTCTTCTCTGCATCTGAAATTGAAGCTGGAAATATCGCTGATGATTTGACTACAGTTAATTTTGGAGATATTTTAGATGACGCTGTAAAGAGTTTTAAATATGTTATCAATGAAAAGAATTTAGTTGTTAAGTTCAAAGAAGATGAAGATTTGAGGTTTGTTACAGACTCTCAAAAACTGTACCTTATTTTACTAAATCTTATTTCAAATGCTTGTGAATTCTCTTTTCCTGATTCAAAAATAAAAGTAAAAATTTCAGAAAATAATGGCGAAATTAAAATTAAAGTGGAAGACTTTGGAGAGGGGATTGCAGTCCATTTTCATAAAGAGATCTACAATAGGTTTGCTAGATATTCAACAGGAAAGACAAGAGCACATAGTGGATTAGGCTTAGGACTTAGTATTGTTAGAGCACTTGTTGAATCAATGGATGGAAGTGTTGATTTTCAGTCAGAAGAAGGAAACACAACATTTACTGTAATCCTTCCAAAACTTTCAGAAGATTTAGCAGAAGGTGGTAGCGGAGGATCTAATGACTTTATGTTTGAAGATTTTGGCGAAGATGATGGCGAGATGCTAGAACTGTAGACAAGATGAAAAAATTTATACATGTTGGTGAGATTCATGTAGCAATTGAACCAACTGAAATTGCTACAGTACTAGGTTCTTGTGTTGCTGTATGTCTTTTTGATAAGGTGAAAAAAGTAGGAGCGATGAATCACTATCTTGTTCCTCTTTGGAATGGTAATGGGCTACAAACTCCTAAATTTGGAAACATCTCTATTCCTAAAATGATTGAACAGATGACTGGTATGGGATGTAATATTAGAAATATAGAAGCCAAGGTTTTTGGTGGAGCTAATATCAGCGATACAAAATTAGATCATATGATGGTTGGAAAAAAGAATATAATTATTGCAAAAGAAATACTAAAAGAGTATAGAATACCAGTAACAGCAGAAGATACAGGTGGCAATAGGGGAAGAAGAATTCTTTTAAAAAGTGATAGTGGAAAAATTCTACTAAGATATACAGGAGATAGTTAATGGCTATAAGAGTACTGATTGTAGATGATAGTGCAACAGCAAGAGCAGTTGTAAAAGAGATTTTAGAAGAATCTAAAGATATTGAAGTAGTTGGTGTTGCGGCTGATGCTTTTATTGCAAGAGATAAAATTGTTCAATTAGCTCCTGATGTGGTTTGTCTTGATGTTGAAATGCCAAGGATGGATGGGTTGACTTTTCTTAGAAAGTTAATGAAACACAAGCCAACACCTGTTGTGATGGTTTCTTCTTTAACACAAAAAGGTGCTCAGGTAACCCTTGATGCTTTAGAAGCTGGAGCTGTTGATTTTGTTGGAAAGCCTCATTCAAATATCTATGATGGTGCTGATGATATTAAAGAGGAATTAATAGCAAAAGTAAAAGCAGCAGCAAAAGCAAAAGTAACCTATAAAGAGTCAAAACAAGTAACTAGACAAGTTGTACAATCCTCATTGGCAGAAACAACTAAAAAAATCATTGTAATTGGAGCTTCTACAGGTGGAACAGAAGCTTTAAAAGAAGTTCTAACAAGAATGCCAAGAAATTCTCCTGGTATTGTTATTGTCCAACATATGCCAGGAAGTTTTACAGGACAGTTTGCATCAAGACTTAATGCACTTTGTGAAATTGATGTTAAAGAGGCTAAAAATGGAGACAACATTAGTGTTGGACAAGCTTTGATAGCTCCTGGAGATTATCACATGGTTGTAAGAAGAAGTGGACATCAGTATTTTGTTGAAATTGGTGATGGTCACTTAGTATCTGGTCATAAGCCAAGTGTAGATGTTCTTTTTAATTCTGCTTCAAAATCAGCTGGAGCCAATGCTGTTGGAATTATTCTAACAGGTATGGGAGCTGATGGAGCAAAGGGAATGTTGAATCTTCATAAAACAGGGGCAAAGACAATTGCCCAAGACAAAAAAACTTGTGTAGTTTTTGGAATGCCAAAGGTTGCAATAGATCTTGGGGGAGTTGATGAAATTATTCCACTGGAAAAAATCCCAGAAAAAGCAATCAAACTTGTAGAAAAGATGGGTTAATCTGTAACCTTTTTGATATAAGATAACTGTTATAATTATTAATCTTTAAAAGGATTAATAGTTATAACATGAAATCAAAAAATCTTTATATTCTCCCAATCGAATCAAACGTAGGAAGTCTTATTGTCTCTATGGGGATGATGGAGTTTTTAAGCCGAAGAATCAGCAAAGTTGCATATTTTCACCCTATTATTAAAGATTGTAATGAACCAGATGAACACATTACTTTTATGAAAGAGCATTTTGGTCTGGATCAAGAGTATGATATGTGCTATTCCTATAGTGTCAAAGAAGTTGAAAAGCTTGTTTCCAAAGGAAAAATAAACCAAGTCTACGAAAAAATAATCGAAAAATATAAGATCTTAGAAAAAGAGTATGACTTTGTTCTTTGTGAAGGAATCTCTAAAATAAGTTTTTCTGGAGCTATTGATGTAGATCTTAATGTGGAAATTGGAAAAAATATTGGAAGTTCTTTTGTCTCTTTAATCAGTGGAAATAAAAAAAGTAAAGAAGAGATCTTAGATGAGATAAAAATTGAGATTGATTCAATTGAGAAAGAAGGGTGTAAAGTTATCGCTTCTTTTTTAAATAGAGTAGATGAGAAGATAGGAAAAGATCTAAAAGAGGAAGAATCAAAAACACCTCTTTTTGTCTTACCAGAAACACCGTATCTAAGTTACCCAACAATTGAAGAGATTAGAGAGAAACTAAATGGTAAAGATATATTTGTCAATCAAAAAGATCTGAAAAATGTATTTAGCCAAAGTAAAGTAGTTGCCATGACTTTGGAAAATCACCTAAAAAGAATGGAAGAGAATGATCTGATTGTTGTTCCTGGTGATAGAAGTGATATTATAGTAGGTTCAATTGCCGCGATGTATTCAATGAACTATCCACATATTAGCGGAATAGTTCTTACTGGTGGAATCAAGTTAAATAAACACATTAAAAAGCTTGTATCTGGTTTTAGAAAGCTATCAGTTCCAATCATCTCTGTTGAGACAGATACTCACACAACATCAACTCATATTGATAACGTTCAAGCAAAAATTACATCAAAAAATATTAAAAAAATTGAACTGGCAAAAGAGATCTTTGAAGAGTGTATCGACCCAGAGGTTTTAGAAAATAGCATCGAAGCAATGGAAAGCTCTGTGATGACTCCTGCCATGTTTGAATATAGCCTTTTTGAAAAAGCAAGAAAAGCTAAGAAAAAAATCGTTCTTCCAGAAAGCCTCGATCACAGAATCTTAAAAGCAGCAGATGTACTTCTTAGAAGAAAGGTTGTAGATATTGTTCTTCTTGGTGATGAGGAGAAAATTAGACAGAAGATGGCGATGGAGGGCTTGAAGCTAGAAGGTGTGGAGATTATCGACCCTGCTACTTCAGATCTTACAGAGGCTTTTGTTGGGGAGTTTATGGAGCTTAGAAAAGCAAAAGGCGTGACAAAAGAACAAGCAAAAGACGTGATGGCAAATGTTAGCTACTTTGCAACGATGATGGTTCATAAAAATATCGCTGATGGTATGGTTTCTGGAGCAATCCACACAACAGCAGATACCATCAGACCGGCGTTGCAGATCTTAAAAACAAAACCAGAGACCCCAATTGTTTCTAGCCTATTTTTTATGTGCCTTGAAACAGAAGTTTTAGTTTACGGTGATTGTGCGGTAAACCAAGATCCAACAGCAGAAGAGTTGGCAACAATTGCAATTAGTTCTTCTGATACCGCTTCTTCTTTTGGAATCCAGCCAAAAATTGCAATGCTTTCCTATTCAACAGGAAGCTCAGGAAAAGGTGCTGATGTTGAAAAAGTAATCGAAGCAACAAAAATAGCCAAAGAGAAACGTCCAGATCTTCTTATCGAAGGACCAATCCAATACGACGCAGCAATTGATAAAGATGTAGCCAAAACAAAACTTCCAGACAGTAACGTTGCAGGACAAGCGACAATCTTTGTCTTTCCAGATCTTAACACAGGAAACAACACTTATAAAGCAGTACAAAGAAGTTCAGGTGCTGTAGCAATTGGACCAGTTCTTCAAGGGCTAAAAAAACCTGTCAATGATTTAAGTAGAGGATGTTTGGTAGAAGATATTGTAAATACTGTGGCGATTACGGCTATTCAGGCACAGATCCCAGAAAATTAGTTATAATAGTCAAAAGGAGCTAATATGACAGTAAGTGTTGCCGAAGCAAAAAAGAGCCTTAGTGAATATATTAATAAAGCTCACTATGGACATGAAGAGATTATAATTAATAAACACGGTAAACCTGTTGTAGTAATGATTGATGTTGAAGAGTATAAAAAACTAAAACTTCATCAACAAGAAGATAGTGAATTCAAAGCTTTACAAATTGATTCTATGGCTAAAACATGGGACAACAAAGAAGACGAGGCTTGGAATGAGCTATAAAAAAGGAGAAATTGTTTTAATCAATTTCCCTTTTACAGATCTTTCCACTTCCAAAAAAAGACCTGTCTTAATAATTCAAGATGAAAATGAACTGGGAGATATAGTTTGTTTTCAAATCACTTCTAAAAAGAACCAAACTAATTTACTTTCCATAAACGATTCAGATCTTATTGAACCGTTAAAACTTGAGTCTTTTGTAAAATATGATAAATGTTTTACTTTGGATTCGAAAATTGTAGACAAAAGGGGTTCTAGTGTTAGAAGTGAGTTTTTATTGAATTTAAAAACTCTATTTTGTGAAAAAATATTTTAGGCAAGGAAAAAATAGTGAAAGTATTAGTCTTAAATTCAGGAAGTTCATCAATAAAGTTTCAGATTTTTGATATGACAAAACATATAGTTTTAGTTCACGGACTTATTGATCAAATTGGTGAAGAAGATGGTCATGTTGTTGTAGAGTTTAATGATAAAAAGATCTCTAAAGAACAAGAAATACAAGATCATCATAGTGGATTAGAATTGGCTATAGATCTGATGATAGAAAACAGAATTATTTCTAGCTTTGAGGAGCTTGGTGGTGTGGGACACCGTGTTGTCCATGGTGGAGAGAAGTTTGATAATCCTACTTTAGTTGATGATAGTGTTTTAAAAGATATTGAAGATCTGATTCCCCTTGCTCCTCTTCATAATCCTGCCAATTTAGATGGGATTAAAGTGTCGTTGGAGAAAGCTCCTAATATCCCTAATGTTGCTGTTTTTGACACGGCGTTTCATCAGACGATTCCACAAGAAGCTTATCTTTATGCTCTTCCGTATGAGCTGTATGAGAAAAAAGGTGTAAGAAGATATGGGTTTCATGGAACTAGCCATAAGTTTGTGGCAAAAAAAGCAGAGACACTTCTTGGAAAACACGAGCCAAATCTGATTACTCTTCATCTTGGAAATGGTGCAAGTGCTTGTGCTATTAAAGGTGGAAAAAGTGTTGATACTTCTATGGGGTTTACTCCTTTAGAAGGGTTAATTATGGGAACCAGAAGTGGAGATCTTGACCCTGCTATTATTCCTTTTTTAGAAAAATCTGGAGTTCCTAGTGGGGATATTGACACGATTTTAAATAAAAAAAGTGGATTAAAAGGGATTTGTGGTCTTAATGATATGAGAGAGATCTTTGCTAAAGCAGAAGAGGGTGATGAAAAAGCCACACTTGCTATTGATATGTTTTGTTACAGAATTAGAAAGTATATTGGAAGTTACGCTGTTTTATTAGGAAAGGTTGATGGAGTTATATTTACAGGTGGAATTGGAGAACATGCCCACCAAATTAGAGAGAAGATCTGTTTTGATTTGGAGTGTATGGGAATCGATTTTGACCATGATAAAAACCTAACAGCAAAGATTGGTGAGATTACAAAAGAGACAAGTAAGACAAAGGTTTTTGTCATCCCTACCAATGAAGAACTAGAAATTGCTATGGGGGTTATAGAAACTGTCAACTCTTAAAATCACGTTTGGGATTGCTTTTATCCTATCTATTGGACTTTTGATTTTTAATCTTACTAGAAGTGATGCAGAAATTACTCAAAAAACCATAGAGAGGCTGGAGAGTAAAAGTAGGTATTTAGATCAAAAGATAAAGAGAATTTATAATGTAGATCTTAATCTTCCTGTCTATATCAAAGAGATCCCAAGGCAAATCTGGGGATATATGCTCTACAATAATAAAGGTCCTGAAGCTATTTATCTTAATAGTAACGTTTTAAAAGACAATCCTGACTATGTTATTAATCACGTTCTTGCCCATGAGTTTGCCCACGCTGTTGAGAGGAAGATCTATAAGAGAAAAAATCGATCTCATGGCAAAGAGTGGAAAGAGATCTGTATGACTATTTCTGATGGGACTTGTGATACCTATGTCAATGATCAAATAGTTGTAAAAGAGAAAATATCATCTTTTTTTAATAACTAAAGAATTTATCAGTTTATTGTTGTAGAATTAGTACCTGATAAAGGTTTTTTAATGACGAGGTTACTATTTTTTCTCTTTTTCTTTATCTCATCAGCTATTGGTGGTAATAGTGAATATTGGTCAGTAAGTCAATATTTAAATAAAGAGCCTAATGAAAAAAAGGTTTCTTTATATTTTTCTAGGGTTGTGAGAGAGAAGCCAATTCCTATTGAAAATCAAAGTAAACCTGTAAAAATCATGATGGTTTATCCTGGAAATCAGATCTCTGATTATTGGAGAAGGAGTAAGGTCTCTTTTGAGAAAAGAATGACTGAACTTCAAATTGATTATACGTTAGAAAACCACTTTACAAAACCAGGGACGGTAAGAGAACAGGCGAAACATCTTCTTCAAGGAGTTAAGGAAGATGTTGATTATCTTATT
>JAOXRY010000255.1 GCA_025800305.1 Campylobacterales bacterium
AGAGATAGATTTTGAAAAATCTATTCTTATCTGGGACTTTTTAATCAGAGATCTTAATTTATTTTACCCTGAAGAAAAAGAGTGTATATACGCAAACAACTATAAATGGTTTGAATATAACCAGTATTCTCAAAAGTTTAGTGGTAAATTATTTGAAATTTTAAAAACTAATAATTGGTTACTGGGTAAAGAAAATGAGGAATTAAATCAACCTAAAGAAATATCTTTTCAAGATCTTCATGAAGAGTATGAAACAGAGAGTAAATCTTCTCTATTGTTAGAAGATATTTTAAATTTTAAACCAGATGAAATTAAGGAAATAGAAGAAAGAACTGGAGGAGTTTTTATTTCAAAAGATGAGTTTCAAGAGTTCCAAAACTGGAAAAAAGAACAAGAAGAGGTTGATAGTCAAGTGGTTGACTTTTCTATGAGTGAAGAAGAGTATCAACCTTTTGATATTGAACCAGATGGCGTAGATGAGATCATTTCTTATGAGTATTTTTCTAAAAAGAGGCCTCAAGAAGATCTATCATATCAAAACTATTTCAACAATAGTAACCATAATGAAACTAAAAAAGTATTCAAAAAAAGTAAACAATTAAGTGGGGAAAGAAGAAAACAAATAGGTGATTGGGGAGAAAGCTTTGTTAATAAACATCTTCAAGAACGTTATAAAAATTCTTCAAATATTAAAGTACATTGGTTAAACACTAATGGTAGTATAGGAAAAGGATATGATTTTGTAATTTTAGAAAATGGTATTGAGATTGAATACATTGAAGTGAAGTCTAAAATGGGAAGTAATATATCTCAAGTAGAGATTTCTAAAACACAGTGGGATTGGGCTAAGGAAAAAGGAAAAAAGTTTAGTCTCTATATTGTCTCCAATGTTGGGAAAAAAGAGGCGAGAATAGAGACTGTTAAAGATCCATATTTGCAGTGGGTAGAAGGAAAAATAAAAGCAACTCCAATTAGCTTGGAGTTATAAAAAGTTTTTCTTCAAAACTTCCTCAAATTTACTCAATTCACCCTCAAGATCCAAATTACCCTTAAAAATATCATGTACAGAGTAACTCTCCAACGGCTTCATCCCACAAAATTGAAAAGTTTTATGAGTAGCAATATTTGCTTCATCCAGACTAAACCCATCAAAAAAACCTTCTTTATCATCAAACTCTGAAGTAGGGCAGTTGTATGTCATGGATAACATATATTTTTTATCACAAAGCATTCCACCGCTTCCATATCTCTTATTTTTATCTTCACTACTTCTTCCATCGTTGGCAAAAGTTACTTTCCCTTTTCCACCAGAGAAAACTTCGTCAATAAATTTTTTCGTTGTCCAAGGAACACTCATCCAAAATACAGGATATTGGAAAAGAAAATCATCTGCCCATTGAAATTTTTCTAACTCTTCTGCAACATCAAAATCACTTTCACAAACAGAGTGCTTTACATCAAAACCATTAGCTATAAAGAATTCTTCTGCTTTTTGAATATAGGCTTTTGTAAGGTTTCCTTCTGCTTTCATTGGTGCATATTGGTGACCGTTGATAATTAAAATATTTTTCATAATTACTCCATTTTAAATTGATAGAATCCTATCCGTAGTAGACTTAAGCTTTAATCAAAACTTAAAAACTTCTTTTAATGTTTATTAATTTTTTGAATTTTGATACAATAGATCTTTAAAGGTAAGTTTATTTTGAATAGTAAAGATGTATACCAATCCATATTTCGTAAGTATCTTTTAGCTTTTTCTGCTTTGGCAGTACTTACTGTATTTGCATATTTAAATTTATTCTATTTAATATCTTCTAGCCATAAATATGGAAAATTAATCAATTTAAGTGGTAAGCAAAGAATGCTTTCTCAAAAAATTGCACTCTATTCAAAAGTTTTATTGGATGATAATAACCAAAGAAATCAAGAGTATTTAATAAATACAATTTTAATGATGAGTGAAGAACACAATTATCTTCGAAATCAAGAGTTGCCAAAACAGATAGAAGATATTTATAAAGAAAGAGGACTTCATAAAAAACTATTAGACTACTTAGAACTTGGAAAAAGGTTTGCCAATAATCCAACAAAAAAAGTTTCTCAAGAGATCTTTATAATCTCCCAAGAGTTGCTTCCTTTTTTAGATGGAGTTGTAGAACTTCACCAGAAAGAAGCTGAAAAATCAACAGAAACCCTTAAAGAAATTGAAACATATATTCTTATTAGTGCTCTTTTAACTCTTCTTTTTGAGGCTATATTTATTTTTAAGCCATCTTTACAAGAGTTGAAAAGAGGAAGTACAAAAGATCTGGTTATAGAAAAACAAAAAAAAGAGATAGCTCTTTCTCACCTTCTTCGTTCAATTTCCCATAGTTGGAGACAGACTCTGAACAAAATTTATCTCAATATGGAAGTTTTAAAAGTGATGAATGAAGATCCTAAAGAAGAGAAAAGAAATATAGAAAAAACTCTAGATATTTCCAAAGACTATATAATAAACCTTTCAAAAACAATAGAAAAGTACATTCAGCTTTTTACCCACAGTGATATTATCCAAGATTTTCAGGTTAAATCTATTATAGAATCATCAATTAACAAGTTTAAAAGCCAATCAAAAATAGAAGTTAGAGGAAATGATTTTTATTTAAATGGTAATCCTACTTTACTTGCCCAGTGTATGGAGATTTTGATTCAAAACTCTGTAGATGTTGCAAAAGAAAAAGAGATAGATGGAGTTATAACCATTTTAATGAGTGATGGAACAATCCTCTATCAAGACAATTGTGGAGGAATACAAAAAGAGTCTATAGATAATATATTTGATCCATATTACACAACAAAATTTCAAAAAGCAGAAGAAGGAATGGGACTGTTTTCTTTTAAAGTCATTATGGAAAATCATCTAGACGGAAAAATTGGAGTAAAAAATACCGAAGATGGTGTAGAGTTTACTTTAATGTTTAATCAAAGCAAACCCTTAGAACATTATTAAGTTAAGCTATTTAGAATCGAAGTAACTTCTTCAACTTTTGCTTTTACCTCTTCAATTTCATTGACAAGTTGATTAATACTATCAGCATTATCATTCATTTTTTCACTTCCATCGCCTATTGATTGGACAACAATATTAATAGAAGCGTTTGTTTCTGCTAAGCTTTTTTGAGTTCTTTCAGCAAGTTTTCTAACTTCATCAGCAACAACAGCAAAACCACGTCCATGTTCACCAGCACGAGCTGCTTCAATTGCTGCATTTAGTGCCAATAAATTGGTTTGATCTGCAATATCACCAATTACTGTTAATACCTCCTTCACTCCTTCTGCATTTTCAGAAAGATGAGATAGGTTCTCTGCTAATTCATTTTCTTTTTGACTGGCATCTATGATTTTTTCTGTTATTCTTGAAACAATATTGTCTAGTTCGCTGAAAGTTTCATTTTTTATTTTTTCAATTGAAGATTGTAGTTTTCCAGCATCTTCTTCAATTTTATTAGAGTGGGCTTTGTTTTGCTCTTCCATATTTTTTAAAGACTCACCAAGGTAGTTGATATTTTCAAAAAGATCTTTGATATTTCCGTGAACATTTTCTGTATTTACTTTTGTATCAAAAAATCCATTTGAATATTCATCTAGTGTTGCTTTAGCATTATTAATGTGAGACTCCATATGGTCAAGCATTTTATTGAAGCTCTTTGCAAGAACTTTTGTTTGAGGAGAACTACCTATAGACTCAACTCTATGCTCCAAACTTCCT
>JAOXRY010000260.1 GCA_025800305.1 Campylobacterales bacterium
AGTAGTAGACTTAAGAAGGATCTTATAGTCTTGCTTACCATTTGCTACATTTTTATTTCTTCCTTTTACTGCTACAGTTTGGGGTTTATCCCAGTTTTCTGGGGTAAAAATCATTTTTGAGATCTCCAATGCCCCCTCATTGGTGTTTGATGAAGATAGAGGGATTGTAACACTATCAGAAGGTTTACTTTTCAACGATACAGAAAACTGGGCAACTGAGTCGTAAGAAGCAGTATTACCTCTAATTTTACTTACCTCTATTCCTGGAGATTGTTGAACTGTATCTAAGGATATTGGACTTTCTTCATTTGTATTTTGATTAGCCTTTTGTTCTTCTATATCTGCTGAACAGCCTGTTAAAGAGATGACTAGGGCAGAAGCAATAAACATGGAAATGTTTTTTATATTCATGATGAACTCCTTTGATTTTCTAAGGGTAATTTACAAAATAAAAGGGATAAAGATATGAAAGTGGTGTGAAATTTGTGTGAAAAGTACAAGCTCTTGTATAAAACTAAAGAGGCAATTTTAATTTTCTACAAGAGGCTTGATAGTGAAATAATATTGGAAAAGTGTAACAAAAATGTAACAAAATAACTTTTCTTTTTAATAACCACTGCATATAGTTATATCTGTGGTAAAAATCACTTATTCTTAGAAGGTGTTTTTTGATTAAAAGCAGTTAAATAGTATAATCGCGAAAAATTTAGTTCCTTTGTGTTTAAAGTAAAGCTTGTGTCCTCACTTCGTTGAGGAGTTTCGCTACGCTACACGTAAGAGGAATTATTTTTGGAACTTGTTCCAAAATTAAGGAGAAAATTAAATTGAACATTAGAAATATTGCGGTTATCGCCCACGTTGACCACGGAAAAACTACTTTAGTAGATGGACTTTTACAACAATCTGGGATCTTCAAATCTCACGAAGCTGTACAAGAAAGAGTTATGGATAGTAATGACCTTGAAAAAGAGAGAGGGATTACAATTCTTTCTAAGAATACGGCAATTACTTACAAAGATTTCAAAATTAATATTATCGATACTCCAGGACACGCCGACTTTGGTGGTGAGGTTGAGAGGGTACTTAAAATGGTTGATGGTGTACTTCTACTTGTTGATGCACAAGAAGGTGTTATGCCACAGACTAAATTCGTTGTAAAAAAAGCAATTAGTTTAGGTCTTAGACCAATCGTTGTTATTAACAAGATTGATAAACCAGCTGGTGAGCCTGATGCAAAAGTTGATGAAGTATTTGACCTACTATCAGACATGGACGCAACAGAAGAGCAGTTAGACTTTCCTGTAATTTACGCAGCTGCACGTGATGGTTATGCAAAATATGAACTTGCTGATGACAATGTAAACCTAGAGCCACTATTTGAAACAATTATCAAAGAAGTTCCAGCACCTGAGGGGTCAAAAGATAATGATCCACAAGCACAAGTATTTACTCTTGATTATGATAACTATGTTGGAAAAATTGGTATCACAAGAATCTTTAATGGTACTTTGAAAAAAGGTGCAACATATATGCTTGCAAAAGCTGATGGTGAGAAGATTACTGGAAGAATATCAAAACTAATCGGATTTTCTGGACTTGCAAGAACAGAAGTTGATGAAGCTGTTGCTGGTGATATCTGTGCAATCGCTGGTTTTGAAACAATTGATGTTGGTGATAGTTTAGTTGACCCTAATAACCCAATGCCTTTAGACCCATTACATATTGAAGAGCCAACACTTTCTGTTGTTTTTGCTGTAAATGATTCACCACTGGCTGGATTAGAAGGTAAACATGTTACCTCTAATAAGATCCAAGAGAGACTTGATAAAGAGATGCAAACAAACATCGCTATGAAAGTTGAGCAAACAGGAGAAGGTAAATTTAAAGTGTCTGGTAGAGGTGAACTTCAAATTACTGTACTTGCTGAAAACATGAGAAGAGAAGGTTTTGAGTTTTCAATTTCAAGACCAGAAGTTATTATCAAAGAGATTGATGGACAAAAAAATGAGCCATTTGAACACTTAGTTGTTGATGTTCCAGATGATTTTACTGGTGCTGTTATTGAAAAGCTTGGTAAGAGAAAAGCTGATATGAAATCAATGGTTCCAATGGGTGCAGGGCAAACAAGAATGGAGTTTGAGATCCCAGCACGTGGTCTTATTGGTATGAGAACACAGTTTTTAACAGATACAAAAGGTGAGGGTGTTATGAACCACTCATTCTTAGAGTATAGACCAGCAACTGGTACTGTTGAAAGCAGAATGCCAGGTGCTCTTGTTTCTATGGAAAGTGGTGAGGCTCTTGGTTACTCACTATTTAACCTTCAAGAAAGAGGAGACCTTTTTATTGAACCACAAACAAAAGTATATGTGGGAATGATTATTGGTGAAAATGCTAGACCAAATGATTTAGATGTTAACCCTATTAAAGGAAAGCAACTTTCAAATGTAAGAAGTTCTGGAGCTGATGAGGCTATCAAACTGGTTCCACCAAGAGATATGTCTTTGGAAATCGCACTAGAGTGGATTGAAGATGATGAACTTGTGGAAGTAACTCCGCAGAACATCAGAGTTAGAAAGAAAATGTTAGATCCAACACAGAGAAAAAGAGCGAAAAAGTAATTTTACTTTAGGGCGGTTTATCCGCCCTTTTTTTATGTCTAAAAAATAGGGATTTTTATGTCTTCTTTAAATAAAAGACGTTATGAACAAAAAAATACTCACACCGAAGAACCTAATTATATTAGGAAAAGATACAGTTTCTCAACAGATGTAGAAGAGAGACTTTTTGAGAGACTCTCCTTTATTTACAATGAAACAACAGCCAACTCTTATCTTTCTGAACTAGAAAGAATTATGCAAGTCTATTATGGATTCAAAACAGATGGAATGATAGAAGCAGATAAAGAGTTTGATTTTCACGATAGATTTACCCAAGAAGATGTTATCTTAATTACATATGGAGATATTATTGAAGAGAAAGGAGTTTCTCCTTTAACAACTTTGGCAAAGTTTTTTGGAAAGTATTTAGATGGCGTTATTAATACTCTTCATATTTTGCCTTTTTTCCCTTACTCCTCTGATAGAGGTTTTTCTGTTATTGACTTTGAAGAGGTTGATCCAAAGCTTGGTGATTGGAATGATATAAAAGATCTAGAGAAGAGATACCATATGATGTTTGATGGTGTTTTTAATCATGTCTCCTCTAAATCTAAGTGGTTTTTAGAGTTTTTAAATCAAAATCCTGAGTATATAGACTATTTTGTATCCTATGATTCTAAAGATGAGTTAAGTGATGCTGATAGAAAGATGATCTTTAGACCAAGAACCAGTGATATCCTTTCAGAGTATGATACACTTTATGGAAAAAAGTATGTTTGGACAACATTCTCTCCTGATCAAATTGATCTCAATTATAAAAACCCAAAAGTCCTTCTGAAAATGATTGAGATCTTACTTCTTTATGTAAGAAAAGGAGCTGATATTATCCGTCTTGACGCTGTTACTTACATTTGGCGTGAACATGGAACTTCCTGTGCTTCATTAAAAGAAGCCCATGAAATTGTCAAGCTTTTTAGAGACGTTTTAAAAGCTGTTGCTCCACACGTTGCAATTATTACAGAGACCAACGTTCCACATAAAGATAATATTTCCTATTTTGGTAATGGTTATGATGAAGCAAATATGGTTTATAACTTTGCTCTTCCTCCTTTGGTTTTGCATACTTTCTATGAAGAGGATAGCTCTATTTTGACCAAATGGGCATCTGAATTAGAGTATGTGGGAAATACATCTTATTTTAATTTTTTGGACTCCCATGATGGAATAGGGCTGATGGCTGCCCGTGGAATTTTAAATGATGAACAGATTAATAGAATGGTTGATAAAGCTGTCAATGAACATGGTGCTTATGTCTCAACAAAAGCAAGGCGAGAAGGTGGAGAAGCTCCTTATGAAATCAACTCAACTTGGTTTAGTGCTATCAACAAAGAACACAGTGACAAATCAATAGAAAAACAGGTAAGGAAGTTTATCGCTTCAAGAAGTATAGCTTTAGCATTAAAAGGTGTTCCTGGAATATATTTCCACTCTTTACTAGGAACAAAAAACGATATGAGTTGTGTAACAAAAACAAATTCTAAAAGAGATATTAATAGACAGCTTGTTGATTATAACTCTTTGGTAGAAGAATTTGAAAAAGAGGGATCTTTAATAGGTGAATTAAATAAAACACAGATGAATCTTATAAAAATAAGAAAACAACATTCTGGATTTCACCCAATGGGTGAGCACAGAGTTTTAGACCTAGATTCAAAGCTTTTTGCTATTTATAGAGAGTCACCTGATAAGACAGAAGGAATAATCTGTCTTACGAATATTGCCAATGAGAAAGTTTCCTTAGAGTTTAATGTTTCTAATTTCTCTTTTCAAGACACAAATATTATAGATCTTATTAGTAATAAAAAGTATGAAATTATTGATGGAAAGATCTCTTTGAACTTACAGCCTTATGATATAGTTTGGTTAAAAATAAGACAATAGTGACACAAATTTGTAACTTTTTTTAGCTAACATTAATAAAGTTATAAGTTGCTCCTACTTTTGGAGTCTGTTTTGGTTTGTTACCAAAGGAGAATAAGTGAAGCTAATTTTTACAGATCTTGATGGAACTCTTCTTGACCATCACACATATAGTTTCCAAGAGGCAAAGGAGTCTCTTGATTATTTAAAACAGAACAATATTCCAATCATCATTAATACCAGTAAAACAAAAGCAGAAGTGATAGATTTACGAAAAGAACTTGGAGTTGAAGATAGTCCTTTTATTGTGGAAAATGGTGGAGGTGTCTTTTTCCCTGAACATTTTAAGTTTGATAATTTAAAAATGGTTGATAATTACTATCTTTTAAAAATAGGAAAGAGTTATTCTGAGATCTTAGAATTTTTTGACAGTGTTAGAGGAAGGTATTCAATAAAGGGGTTTCACCAGATGAGTATTGAAGATGTTGTGAAACACACAGG
>JAOXRY010000275.1 GCA_025800305.1 Campylobacterales bacterium
TATACCTCTTGTGAAATAGAGCACATAGACTTGGATTTACAAGAAATTCTTTTTGAAGCAAAAGATGGAAATTTTTTTTTAAGAAAAGAGATAAAAGAGAAGATAATCTTTAGTGAAATTGACTTTTTTCAAGACTCTCTTCTTTTAAATATAGATGTAATTATAGCTAGAAATTTTCTTTCTATTCTTTCACCTGAATACTTTAGTAAAGCAGTTAGTATTTTTAATCTTAGCCTTATAGATGAGGGTTTTCTCGTCTTAAGTAGTGGTGAGAAGGTAGAGATAAATCAAGAAATGTTCTATCAAAACCAAGATCTTGAAGAAAAAAACTTTTTTGTCAATAAAATATGTGATAATTATGATAAAATGTCATTAATAGAAAAATATGAGCAACCAAAACTTATTGAAGCAATGTTATATCAAACAATGAAAAACTTGCAAGATCAATTTGTTGTCGTATCAAAAAATGATTTAAGAATAATTCTAAGAAAAGGAAATCTCGAAGAATATATAGAAACAGGAAAAGAGAAAGAAGATAATCTTTTAGTATTAGCTAAAGATAGTATTCGATACGAACTAGAAGAAGCTATAAAGTTTGTAAAAGAGCATAACACTTCAAAATTAGAAAAAGTTCCTTACTATACAAAAGAGGGAAAGGCTAATATGGTATATTTAGATGTTATTCCTCTTCCTGATAATAATATTGCGCGAGATCTTTTCCTTGTGTTATTTTTTCATCCATCTGGTAAAAGTGATAACTACCATACCAACAAAAGACCTGGAGTAAAATTTAGATGATAGATAATAAGCTAAAAGGTGTAATTAATTTTGCCAATATGTCTTTAACATATGATGGCAAATCCTCCATATTACAAAATGTAAATTTCTATGTTAATAAAGGGGAGTTTGTTTTTTTAACTGGTGTGAGTGGTAGTGGTAAATCAACCCTTTTAAAATCTCTTTATGGAGCCATTAAGCCTGTCAGTGGTCACTTAGTTGTTAATGGCACAGATCTTATGGAGGCAAATAGTAATCAGATCTATGATTTAAGAAAGGAACTGGGAATAGTTTTTCAAGACTATAAACTTATTAGTCATTTAAATATTGGAGAAAATGTATCTTTACCTCAAGAAATAAAAGGTAAGACTGACAGTGAAGTTCGTACGACTTTAGAAAAAATGCTGGGCTATATGAATATTCTTCATTTAATTAATAAAATGCCAACAGAGATTAGTGGTGGTGAACAGCAAAGAGCAGGTTTAGCAAGAGCTTTGATATCCAATCCAGATATTATCTTAGCAGATGAACCAACAGGAAATCTAGATGCAAGATCTAAGCAGATAGTTTTTGATCTATTAGAAGCTGCCAATAGATCTGGCAAAACAGTTGTTGTTGCTACACATGATATTCCTGATTTTATCTCTGTACAAACAAGAGTAGTAACAATAGAAAATCATAGATTGGTAGAACATGATTAAAAATTATTTTTTTGGAATATTCTCTCTAACAGCACTACTACTGTCTTATCAAAGTGTTGTAACTTTTGATAGAATGGTTAAAGATTATGAAAAAAGATTAAGTAGTAGCTATTCTATTATTGTTGTAACTGAAGAAGAAATCTCCCTTTCTATGGTTAAAAAATTTATACCTAAAGTAAAGTCTTTGGACCTGATAGACTCAGATGAAGTTATCAAAAATATTAACAATAGGCTTAGTGCAGAAAATATTTTAGAACTTCAAGAAGAGTTACCACTTTTTTATAGAATCAAATTAAACTACCTTCCTAGAAAAGGGGATTTAGATGAAATAGAAGAGAGTATTTTTCAGTTAAAAGGAATCATAAAAGTAGAGAGTTTTGCCAATTTGCAAAATAGAATTTCGGCACTTTTTACAATTGTCTCATCTATTCTTTCAGTTTTTACAGTTATTTTTCTATTTACAGCAGTGATTATTACTCTTCAGCTTACAAGACTATGGAAGTACGAATATAGTGAAAAATTGAGTATCATGGCTATTTTAGGGGCTAAAATGTGGAAAAGAAGTAAAGAGTTATATGTTATGACAGCTATCTCTTCTGTATTAGCTGTTATTATTACCTTTAGTCTTTTTACGTTTTTATCAAGTTCTACCTATGTTGGTGCAGAACTTGTAAGATTTGGACTAGATCCTGTTCGTTATGAATATCTTTTTGATACAGTAGTAATGATAGCTATTGCTTTTATTACATCTATGTCATCACTTACATATGTAATTATAAAAACTGAGAATGAAGTCTCGTGAAAAAAAAGTTTTTACTTTTATGTCTCTTTATTATCTCTCTTTATGGTGATGAAGTTGAGTCAATCTTACAAAAGTCTATAGTTATTAACCAGTCTTTGCAAGACTCTTTAAATAATGAATTAAAATTAATAGAAGAGAATCGAAAAGTCCTTCAAAAAATGGCTATTGATGTTCTGACTAAAGATCTTCTTTATTCCAATATCTATATTGAAAAAGATCTGATAAGTAAAGAGGAAGATATTTTTAATAATGTAACTTTTGAGAAAGTTGGAGAGATGTATGCTAAAGAGTTTCAAAAACTTAATGATAAGTTAGCTTTAAATAGACAAAGATATCGTGATACCCAAGGTTTTCTTTTTGAGCAAAAAAACAAACTAAGAGAATATAGATATAAAAAACGACAAGAACGAATGAGTATAAGAAATAGTAACTTGCTACATCAAAAAGGAGAGATTGGCAAACTTGATGAGATTATATCAATGGTTGTTAATAAAAGCAAAGTAGTTAATGATATCGACTTTACAAGTTTCACTCTGCCACTTGCTACTTATAGTAGCTGGAGTAGTGTTGGAGGAGATAAAAGTTTTGGAAAATTTATTACAACAGAAACAAATGCTTTAGCTGTGAATAGTGGAAGAATCATATTTATTGACCAAAGCGATTCTTTAAATAATGTTGTAATGATAAAACACAAAAATGAAATTATTTCACTTTATGGATATATAAAAAAACTTTCTAAAAATGTTAAAATAGGAGCCAAAATAGACGAAGGTAGTATCATAGGAAGTGTTGAAGAGAAACTTCTATTTAAAGTTTCTTTAGGAACCAATTCTATAGCTACTGATATTTTTTTAGGGGAATAATGGACAAAGTCTTTCTACTACTGCTACCATTCTATCTTTTTGCCAATAGTTACAGTGGGGTTTGGTTAGATCTTAAAAGTGGTAAACAAGTAAAAATAGAAGATTATGATAGAGAAGTTTATACATTTTATGGAAAAGATCTCTTGGAAGGAAAAAATGGAAATATCTATAGAAAGCTAGATATCTCCAATAATCTTTTTTTTGGAAATGTGTATA
>JAOXRY010000303.1 GCA_025800305.1 Campylobacterales bacterium
CAATAGATGTATTGATATCTTTGCAGAGCTTATTGCCTCACTAGACTTTAATAATGAAGATAATTTACAAATGAGTGAATATTTAAAAGGTCTTTATACGTATCAAATTAAACTTCTTACAGAAGCAAACTTAGAGTGTGATGAAGAGAAGCTTGACACTGTAATCAATGTTGCACAAGGACTTTTAGAAGCTTGGAATGAAGATACAGGACTAGTAGCTGGTAGTATATGAAACAGTGGCTAAATAGTCTAAAAATAGCGGTTGTCAATCAAGATGAAGAGACAATCGCCAAACTCTACGAAACAATCCCCGATTTTGATAAGACACAATTTCCTGTAGAAGAACTAAAAGAAGCAGAAGCTTTAATTCCTCAGGCTATTTCTATTTTAAAAGAAAAAAGAGATGAATCAGGAAAAGTAATGAGTAGCATAAAAGCTTCAATTACTTACCAAAGGAATATGTAAAACTCTATTAGATATAATCATTAAAATTGACTTGGATTAGAATTTTTAATGAATTTACTTATAAAATATAGTTTTAAAAACCTTTTTTTTAGTTCTGTTATTATGTTTGCTCTACTAAGCGGAGCTTATAAATACTTTACTTACAATCATACAATAGAAAATGTACATCATAAAATCCAAGATACTCTTTTAATGTATAAATCAATAAGAACATATGTAAGCGATTACCAAAAAAGTGAACTATATAGATTAAAAGAGGAAAACATTCTTTATAAAGATTACTTTAGACCAGAAGTTCTTTCTTCAACATTTTCTGCAAAAAGTGTCAATGATATCTATAATAGTTTAAGAAATAAAAAAAATCTAGATCCT
The DNA here is from genome assembly GCA_025800305.1 of Campylobacterales bacterium. Lineage (GTDB taxonomy): Bacteria > Campylobacterota > Campylobacteria > Campylobacterales > SZUA-545 > JAOXRY01. The sequence continues at coordinate 838 of JAOXRY010000303.1, forward strand.
ATTACAATTAAATTTGCCAGTGGTAATCCTAGAAACCCAAAAAACAAAGCTACAAAAAAAGAAGAGCTACTAATCAAGAAATTCAATGAAAAAAAGTTAACTGACTATACAGAGATCTTTGATAATGAAAAAGGCAAAGTCATGTACTACGCAGTTCCTACAAGACCAATGACACAAAAATGTCTAACCTGTCACACTACACCAGATAGAGCTCCTAAAGATCTTGTTAAACTATATGGAGATAAAAACGGGTTCTATGAAAAAGAACACCAAATAAGAGCTCTTCTTTCAACTTATTATCCTTTAAACGACGATTTAAGAGATGGTAATAAACTATTCTTCATCCTCTCTTTTATTACTTTTACAGTCTTTGCTATACTTCTTTTAGTTGCATATAAAATGCAAAACTCCTTAAATCTTATGAATAAAAAATTAGATGAAGAGGTTCATAATCAGACTAAAAAACTAAAAAATCAAACACAATACCTACAAACGATTTTGGATAACACACCAAACATGGTTATTCTTACAAATGGAAAAAATATTTTAGATGGTAATAAAACTTTTTTAAATTTTTTCAACTATGAGACTTTGGAAGATTTTGAAAAAAACCATTCCTGTATAAGTGACTACTTTAAAGAAGTAGATGATAGAAACTTCTTGTTCATAGATAGAGACAAAAAATCAAACTGGGTAGAACACTTATTAAATAATCGAAATGAAGAGCATAAAGTAAAGATACTTCGAGATGATGTTACTAAATATTTTTCTGTAAAGGCTGAATATTTTGATAAAACCCTCCAAGTTGCGTTGGTTATATTCTCTGATATTACAAAAATAGAGAATCAAAAAAAAGAATTTGAAAAAGTTGCAAAAACAGATACATTAACTAAGATCTCCAATAGATTTCAGTTTCAAATTCTTTTTTCACAAGAGATTAAAAACTCTTCAAGATATAAAAAACCTCTTTCTATTATCTTCTTTGACTTAGACCACTTTAAAAGTGTCAATGACAGCTATGGTCATGATGTAGGTGACTATGTTTTAATTGAAGTTACACAATTGATTCAAGATAAAATTAGAGACTCTGATATTTTTGCTAGATGGGGTGGAGAAGAGTTTGTTATTGTTCTTCCAAAAACAGATATGAAAAAAGCACTATCAACTGCAGAAAAATTGAGAGAAAAGTTAGAAAAACACAAGTTTAAAACAGTAAAAAAAGTTACAGGTAGTTTTGGCGTTGCTACAATGACAGATAAAGATACAAAAGAAACACTTCTAAAAAGAGCAGATGAAGCTCTTTATAAGGCAAAAGAAAAAGGAAGAAACAGGGTGGAAAAACTTATTAAGGAAACTAAATGATTATCTACAAAAAGAGAATCAAAGTATCAGAAAAAGATATTGACGCCAATGGACATGTAAATAATATTCGATATCTTGAATGGTTTCTTGACGCAGCTACAGAACACTCTGAAAAAATAGGTGCAGGTCTAAAACTACTAAGAGAGATGAATCGAACTTGGGTTGCAAAAGAGCACCATATCAACTATAAACTTAGTTCCTTAATAGATGATAATCTAGAACTTGAAACATGGCTAGAAAGCACAAAATCTGCCCAAGTTACTAGAAAATATAAACTTGTCAATATCACCACAAAAAATCTTATTTGTGAAGGTGAAACAACATGGGTTTTTGTTGAACTAGAAACTTTTAAACCTAAAAGAATCCCTGACAAGTTTATGAGTCTATATAAAACTCTTTAAACAACTATTCTCAGTTATCAGTTTGTTTTAAACTGGTCTAGAGACTCTTTTAACTTATCCGTTAACTTATATAGATGTCTAGAAGCTTCTGTAATCTCTTCTGTACTTCTCATATTTCCGTTCATATGCTCTTTTATTTCTTGCATATCATCCATAAGTCTCTCAATACTTTTTACAATATTTGTTGAAGTTTCAGAGGAGTTTTTTGCAACATCAGATGCATGATTCATAATATCAGATGAGTTAATTATCTTTGCTGAAGTATTTTCTGAGATCTCCACAAGATTTTCAAACTCTTTTGCATTTGTAGCTATTTGAGTATTTGAATCCATAATAGACTGGACAATAGTATTAACAGTGATATTAATTTCACTTAGAGACTTTTGAGTTCTCTCTGCAAGCTTTCTAACTTCATCAGCAACAACAGCAAATCCACGTCCATGCTCACCAGCACGTGCTGCCTCAATTGCTGCATTTAAAGCTAAAAGATTTGTCTGTTCTGCAATATCACTAATAACAGTTAAAACACCTTTAACCTGCTCTGCCTCATGAGAAAGAGAACTAAGTTTCTCACTGAGATCTGCTTGTACCTCATTACTTTGAGTAACTTTATCTGCCATCAATGCTATCTCTTCTCTTGCTTCATTTAGCATCTCTTGAGCCTTATCAATATCCTCCTCTGTCTCTTTTGCTTGAACAACAGAATCATCAAGAATGAGTTTTAGCTCATTATTTCTATCTACAGTTTCATTAATAATCTTTGTTGATTCCTCTGCTCTTTTTGCAATACTAAAAGATGTATCAGAAAGCTCTTCAGAAACAGAAGCATTTTCATGACCTGATTTTTTACTCTCATTAATAAGGGTATTCATAGAACTCATAAGGTTATTAAAAGACTCTCTAATCTTTCCAATCTCATCGTTGGAATTGATTTCAACCTGAACAGTTAGATCTCTATTTTTAACAGAAGTTTCAATTGTATCTTGTAGATTTTTTACTCTTGCTAAAACCATCTTATTAATTACAACATAGATAATAACAGCAAGAAGAACAATCATAACAATCATATTTATAATTGAGTTATAAACTATTGATTTTGCACTCTCCACAGCTTCATATACAATCTTTGTATCTTGACCAACAAGAAAAACACCTACTTTATTTCCAGCAAAATCTTTAATATATTCATATGTATAGTAGTACTTTCCATCTGTTAAACTCTTCTGTTTTAAAAGTGCTTTAAAATTAAGTTTTTGTGCATTTTTCAAAAAAGGTTTATTGTAGAATTTTTGAGACAATCTATAGTTACCAACTTTTATTGCCTTTTTTGCTTTAGTAGCAATACTTGTCATATCTTCATTCATAAGCATTAAAAAGTGCATCTGTTTCTTTTCAAAAGATTTTGCAACTGAATTTAATCCTTGAATAAACTCCAATGAACCAATATAGTTTCCATCTTTAAAAATTGGAGCTAGACCACGAAGAACTAGCCCTGCTCTTCCTGCTTCATATGCTACAAATGGTTTTTGTTTTTTTGTCATCTCTACAATAGTTCCACGAAAACCACTTAAATCATCACCAAATTTTTCTGTCTTCCAAGCTCTTACGAAAGATTTCACATCTTTAGTGTGAAGATGTATTTTTATATTTTTAAATTTTGTATTCTCTTTAAAAGTTTTATCAACCTCTTTTAAGACATTAATTGCCAACTCTCTATTTCCAGTTTCTAAAGATTCTACTAACTCCTTATTATTTGCAATAGAAATTGCATTGGTCAAACCTATCTGTTTTTTTGCAGATTGTTTACCATCTAAAAGGGTATGAAGTGAGTCTAGTTTGCTCTTAATTACAGTTTCCTCTATACTACCAACTTTACTTAACATAAGTGTTAAAGATATAAGAATAAGTAATATCGAGGTTGTTAAAATACCAATTAATATTTTTCCATTAATGCCTAAATTTTTCATAGATTGTTAGTTACCTTCAGATTGATTTTCAAAATTTTAATAGAAAAAGGTGTCAGATAGTGTCATTTTAGACCAATAATTAATTCTTATAAGTTAAAATCTTCAAACCATCCTATGC
>JAOXRY010000315.1 GCA_025800305.1 Campylobacterales bacterium
TACTATAAAATAGGCTAAGTAACGCAGGCAATAGAATCAAATCTAAAAGCAAAGCAACATTCAAAGCAATAACAGTCACAATTGCAAAATTCACATTGGGAACAAAACTACTAACCATAAACAGAGAAAAGGTCAATGAAAGAATAAAGGTCGTCAAAATCATTGCATTTCCACTATGACTAATGATGTAATCAATGGTCTTTGGAAAACTCATCTCTTTAATCCCATCAAAATACTTGCTGAAAAAGTGGATACTATCATCCACAGCGATTCCTAAAATTACAGCAGCAGAAATTGCAATTCCGATGTCTATATTGATTCCTAAATATCCCATAACTCCTGCAACAATAATAATTGGAGCAATATTTGGCAAGATAAATATCCATAGCATTTTTATCTTTTTGAAAATTAGAAACATTGCAATAGAGACAATCAAAAGTGTCACTAAAATTGAAACAACTATGGTGTCTGTAACACTTGACTGCATATAAGCAAAAATAGAAGTTTGCCCCTGTACATCAGCACTATACTTCGTATTTGATTGCCACCAGTTTTCAATCCAATCTATCATCTTTAGATCTTTTGATGTATCGACTATTTTGCTGTTAATAGTCAGCCTTAAAAATCTCTCATTTGAATCTATTTTGTCATCTAATCCATCATCTTGAGAAAGACTCATTGAGTAAAGAAGAAGATATTGAGCAATAAGGCTCTGATTATCTGGGATCTCCCCTACTCTCTTATTGTTCAGCTCTCTATCCATACGAACCATAATATCTTTGAAAGAAAATGTGAACGTAATATTGGTATATCTCTGTTTTAACTCCTTCTCAAAATCTACAATCTTTTGAAGAAACTTTAGATCTTTAATCCCCTCATTCTCTTTAGAATCTAAAACAATCTCATAGACCATAGATCCTGTCAAGTTCTTTTCCACAAAATCACTTCCAGATCTCACAACACTCTCTTTGTCAAAATACTTAATACTATTACTATCAACTTTCAGATCTTTAAGCCCCACAGTAACAATAATTATTAAAACCGCAAAGATTCCAACAATCTTTCTATCATTCTTTACAATCCACTCACCATATCCATCAACACTGAGAAAATTAAACAAAGAGATCTTTTTAAACTTATAGTCATCTTTTAAAAAAAGCAAGATAGCAGGAGCAACAGTAACTGTAAAAAGAAAAGCTAAAACAGCTCCTGCTGTAATAGCAAAACCTAAAGTTGCAATTGGCTCAATCTTGCTAAACCCCAAACTGGCAAAACCAACTGCTGTTGTAAATGATGTCATTGCTATAGGAACTATATTTTTCTTTAAAGCCATAAAAACTGATTCTTTGCTAGTTAGGTCTTTTTGTTTGTAGTAAACATATGCCAAGAAAAAGTGCATAGAACTTGCCATTGCAATTGCGGTGATAAAAGGAGGAATATTGACTGTAAAATTGTTCAGTTCATACCCCAATAAGATCTGCTGACTCAACACAACTAAAAAAGTAAAGACAATCACAACTGAAGGAATTACTATCCCTACAAGATCTTTAAACAGAATAAAAAGCAAGACAACAACAATCACAACAGCCATTGGCATTAGGATCTTGGCGTCCCCTTG
>JAOXRY010000316.1 GCA_025800305.1 Campylobacterales bacterium
GGTCTACTAATAATTGAATCATCATAATACACATATCTATAGTCCAGCATTCTGTAATTTATTTTTGTAATATTTGACTCATCAAAATTTTTATTTTTTATTTTTTCTGTGATTTTGTAACTACTTGAATCATAAATTCTATATTCATTTTTAAAATTATCATCAAAACTATGACTTAGAAGTTTCTGAAAATTATTTTCTAAATCTTTTTTATCATAGTTGATAAACAGTAAATCTCTATCTGTAGAAATTCCTGAATTATAAATATTTAAAAGTTCATCAATTTTAAAACCTCTTTCATACTCTCCAATAGCTTTAAAATCTTTCTTCACAAAAAAATAATTTGGCTCTGAATATTCAAGCTTTTTCCACTGAACACTTTCCATATTGTTATCATCTAAAAACTGATATTTACTATCTCTTTTTCCATAAAGATCGTAGTGATACACATCTGCTAGTTTTTTAGATTTACTTTTTTTCTTTATAAATATATTGATAGAAACACCCTGCATAATGTCAAATACATTTTGGTCAAGGCTTCCATCTGGTGCTGTCTCTTTCTTCTTACTATTTCCATGGAGATCTAAAATATAAATCTTGTCAAAGCTTTCAAGAAGAGATTTTCTCATCTGCCTATGGGTAATACCATCTATAAAAGAGTTATTGGAGATATATGCTAAAACTCCCTCTCCGTTTTTATCAATATAGTGCTGTCCATATCTGATAAATTTGATGTAGTCATCATCAAGATTGATTTTTCTCTCTCCTAGATCTTTTTTATAATCTTTTAAAAGATCTTGTATCCAGTCACTTTTATTAGTACTGCTAACAGCATACGGCGGATTCCCCATCACAACCATAACAGGAGTCTCTTTTTTTACTCTGTCTGCTTCTCTTGACTCGTTGGCTAAAAAGCTTGCAAAGAGACTGCCTGTGTATTCATGATGAGCTTCTAGGGAATTTGTTAGAAAGACATTGAATCTTTTTTGTTGTGTTTCATCGCTTGGTTTGTATCCGCTCTCCATTAGAAGAAGATCCAGCTTTAGATGAGCCATGGCGTAAGAAGCCATGAGAAGTTCAAAACCGTTGAGCCTTGGTTTAAGATCTTTTTCCACGTAGGAGCTCCAACTTCCTCCCCAGTAGTTCTCTTTGATAAACTTGATGGTACTTGCCAGAAAAGTTCCTGTTCCTGTTGCAGGATCTAAGATCTGGACTTTGTGAACTTCTTTCTCTTTTTGTCGTTGTTTTCCACTTTTTGTATGACCTGCATCTAAATCATCAATTTTGATTTTTATCTTGCTGTCATCAATAAGCCCATCTTCAAGACCAAACTCTGTTTTTAATACTTCATCAACGGATCTGACGATAAAATCCACCACAGGCTGAGGAGTGTACCAAACCCCTCTTGCTTTTCTAAGTTTTGGATTGTACTCACCTAAAAAAGTTTCATAGAAATGTATCACAGGATCTACCATTCCCGATTTTCTACCGTAATCTACAAAAAGCTTTTCCACATTGGTTGCTAAAAACACCTCTGCCAAAGAGTCGATAATCCAGATAAGCCTCTCATCACACTCCACTCCACCGATGTAGTTAAAGAGACCTCTAAGAAATGGATTTGATTTTGGAATAAGATTTTGAGCTTCTTGTCTGCTAAAGTCTTGCAGGGTTTTATCGTGAAGTCTTGCTGTAAACATTCCATATGCGATAGTCTGGGCATAGATGTCTGCAAAACTTTCAGGG
>JAOXRY010000325.1 GCA_025800305.1 Campylobacterales bacterium
GCCTTGGATTGATAGAAAAGATAATATCGTTGGTTGTAAAGGTGTTGATTTCTAACCACTTTTTCATAGCTTGTATAGCAGGGCGACTACTTTTGTTTATTGACCTGATTCCTTGTTTGACAAAAGATCTATTTATTGATTTTAAAGGCATTGCATCAGCCAAAATGGCAAAAGCCATCAGGTCTAAAAAGCTACCAAGATCCAAGTCTAAATTCATCTTTTTCTTTAAACCTGCAACAACATACCAAGCAACGGTTGCACCTGCTATATTACTTTCGGGAAAATTACAATCATCTTGTTTAGGATTGACGATAGCGTCAGCATAAGGTAGTGTCTTAGGACACATATGGTGATCCGTAATAACTAAAGAGATACCTCTCTCTTTTGCTCTCTCTCCTGCTTCTATTGCAGAGATTCCATTATCAACAGTGATAATAAGATCTGTGTCGATTCTTTCAATAATATCAACACTAAGCCCATAACCATCATTAAACCTATTGGGAAGAATAATCTCAACCTCTTTGTCAATCTCTTGAAAAAAACCATTAAGAATAGATGTTGCAACAACTCCATCAACATCATAATCCCCAACTATTGTTATTTTCTGATTTTCCTCTATAGCTTTTGTAATTATCTCTGTGGCTTTTTCCATATCTTTAAAAACATCTGGAGTAGGGAGGTCTTTTAAAGTTGTTACTTCATCATCTTCTAGTCTTGAGTTTAAAATCTCTTCTATTTTTTCTATATTTAGTTCTATTAAATTGTTTATCACGATTATTCCAAGGGCTCATTTTTATGTAGACTTACAAGCAAAAAATGAGCCTTTTTTAGATGTTAAAGGAAAAGAATTTTATTGTTTAAAGTAGTTATATTTTTTATACTGTAAAAACTGTTTGTTACTAATGAATTCGTTGTATCTCATATCTTTTAAAATTCGGATAATTTTCTTCTTGTTAGCTGGGCTTATGTTTCTATTTTGAACCATAGCATAGTAGTATCTTTTAGGGCTTGGAAGAAGGGTTGCTATAAATGCTCCTTCTGCTGCATTGATATCTTTTGGATCTTCATTGAAAATCCTATATGAAGCTGCTCTAATTCCATAAACCTCAGGTCCAAACTCTGCAATATTTAAGTAAAGTTCTAAGATCTCATTTTTACTAAATCTCTCTTCTAATCTTTTGGCAGTCAAGAACTCTTGGGCTTTTCTATAAAGAGATTTTGAGTTGGATAAAAAGAGATTTTTTGCCACTTGTTGGGTTATTGTGCTAGCACCATATTTATACTCTCCACTTCTATAGTTTTGAATAAATGACTCTACTAAAGAGTCGTAGTTAATCCCTTTGTGGGTAAAGAATGTGCTATCTTCTGCCATTACAATAGTATAGAGATAGTCACGGTTAAGATCTTTAATATCTGTCCATTTGAAATAGTTCTTTTTAGGGTTGTCTAGTTTTTTTATAACTCTACTTTTCCCAATCTCTTTAACTTGTTTAAAAGTCATTTTCTCTAAATCTGGAAGTTCAAAATAGAAATTTCCTAAAAACAGTAAAAAAGCTAAAAAACCAGCAATGACAATAGAACCTGTAATACAAACAACTTTTTTCAACCAAACAAAAGGGCTTATAATGACATCAACTGCTTTATCTTTTAATTCACTCATAGAAAAAATCCTTTAATTAGTCACTATCAATCCAAAGAGCAATCTCATCAGACAATAGAAAGTCTGTATTATACACAATATCATTTTTTTCTTCTAATTTATTCTCTCTTATTAATAGATTTACTTTCTCTAACTCTTTTTCTGTAAAGATCTCTTTTTTAATTCCAACACAGCTTCGAAGACCTAAAAAGATCCTCTCACTTCTCATATCCTCTTTTGTCAGAGTTTCTACCTCTTTTTGTAATGGATTATTTATGTACTCTTTTAAAGAGGTTGGTGGGTAGTATCTCTTATTCCCAACTCTTCCAACAGCTCCAGCTCCAACACCGATATACTGTTTATATTTCCAATATCCCTTGTTATGTAAAGAGTGTTTTCCAAAGTTTGAGATCTCATATTGAAAAAAGTGTTTATTAACCTCTTCTATGAAAAAAGAGGAGTGTTCTAAGTTCTCACTTTGTTTCTCTTTTTTGTTATAAAAACTGCTATCTTCTTCCAAGGTTAATGAGTAGGCAGAGATATGAGAGATAGGGAGTTTACTAGCTATTTCAATTTCACTTTTTAAAATCTCTTTTGTATCAATAGCTGTACTATACATAAGATCTAAAGAGATGTTTTCAAAACCATTGGAGTAGGCTCTTTCAATAGCTTCTTTTGCCTCATTGGAATTATGGATTCGTGTAAGAAGCTTTAGTTTTTTCTCATTAAAACTTTGGACTCCAAAACTAATCCGATTGGCTCCTAAAGATCTTATCTCTTTTA
>JAOXRY010000337.1 GCA_025800305.1 Campylobacterales bacterium
CACTAACTCCATATATCAATCCCGCTTTATTATCAGCTCCACTCAAATCGCTGACGTGCATCCAGGTGAGTTTATCTTTTTCTATAGCTGTTAACCAAGAATTTTTATGTTGATCTAATGAGATAGCAAAAATCTCAAAACCTTTTGGAGCGTAAGTATTATATGTTTTTACAAGATGAGGATTCTCTTTTCTACATGGCCCACACCATGAGGCCCAAAACTCAAGAAGTATAACCTTTCCTTTGATAGAGGATAGTTGTTTGAACTCACCATTGGTATCTGCCATTTTAAAATCAACAAAATGTTCTCCAATTTTAGGCTCTTTACTTAATTCGAGGTATCGTAAGATTTTTTTTCCATATTCAGAATCTTTATTTTCTTTGGAAAATGAAGTAAAAAGTGCTTTAGTTTTTTCCTTACCCCAAGTGGTTGCAAAAATACTAAGTACGTTGGCGCTCACTAATGATTGCGGAAATTCTTTTACATATTCTTGATATATGGTGACCTCTCTTTTTTCTATTAGTTGATTGTATTG
>JAOXRY010000338.1 GCA_025800305.1 Campylobacterales bacterium
GGATAAAACAATAAAATACTTCACGATATTTCCTTTCATTTTATTACATCCGCTCCTACATAACTTGTTGTTGGGAAACTTCTGTAATCAAAAAAGTTTGGTTCTGTCCAATAGTTGAACCATTTTGTATCTGATTTAGAATATGCGATATGAGCTCTATTTGTGCTGTCTATTGCAATTGAGGCAAAGACTCCTTGTTCACTGTTTCCAGAATCTTCAGGGGCTTCTACAACCCATTTATCATTTGAATTGTTAAATACCACTCTTCTTGCATATCTTATTTTGTCATCAGCACTAAAAGCTATTTTAGGTTCGTTATAACTATCAAATGCAAAGTCTATACTAGAGATTTTTACAGGAATTGGATCTAAGCCTGATATATTCTTAAATGCCCACACATAGTTACTACCAACAAGGGTACGATTGTACATTCCAACCTGTACTCCTGAGTAATAAACAATCATAGGAACATTGTTTCTATCTAGCTTTAAAACAACTCCTTCTTCTTTACCTATAGTGTTGGTAACTTTTTCTCTATAGATTTTGCTATCTTGTCTTGTAACATAGTAGACACTATTATTTGCTTCTGTATAAACAAGTCTAGGATCCCCTGTTACACTATTTACCGCAAGACTTAAATCTTTAATTTCTCCACTAGAATTGTTAATTACTGTCGAAAAACATTGGTCATAACTAGAGGTTGTTGGTGATGAATAAGAGTAGATACAAATCTTATTTTCTAAAGTATTGAAATATGCAACATGAACCCTATTTTTACTACTATCACTTGGATTTTTAAATGCAGCGATATCTAAAAACTTCATCTTTTCAGAGAAGGTGATATTTCTATCTTCTGTAAGATTGCTATCTTTTCTAATTTTTTCAGATGTAATTTCTGTTTCTATCCAATTGTTACTAGGAAACTCTTGAAACCATATAGTTGGCTTATCATCTTGCAACATGACAGCAATTGGTTTATTTTCATTTTCTTTAAAAGGAGAAAGAACCATTTTAATTCCATCTCCTGCTTCCAGTGAAAGTGGAACTGCTGAAAAATCATGGGTCCACGTTCCGTTAAAAACAGAGTAAACAAAACTTTTTCTTGTTTCATCATATTGGGCAACATGAACAATTTTTTTCCCATCTCTTTCATTTAAAGACATACTCAAATAATTTCCAGCATCAACTGTTTGATCCAAAGGTTTAGAAGACTCAGCAGGATCTTTTACTTGGATAATCAGTGGGGTTCCTGTAATTTTTACAGCTACGTTATTTTCTGTGATGTTATAAACAGGTGTAACAAATGTATAACCTTTGCTCTTTCCTGTTGTTTTAATCTCAACAGTTGCACCTCCTGGAGCTAGATCTATTTTTTGTTTATCAATTGTTATATTGTCATTACTTAAAGTAAATTCTACACTTCCTTCTGAAAGTGAAGTTTGTGCACCAGATTGATCAACTGCTGTTAATCTAAAGGTTCTTTCTGCTCCAATATCTATATATGCACTGTTAAGAGATAGATAGACTT
>JAOXRY010000356.1 GCA_025800305.1 Campylobacterales bacterium
CATAATTACAGGATAGCCTAGTTTTTTCATCTCTATAATATTTCTAAAGTCAACAACTAAATTACCATATCCAAACATTGTTCCTCGCTCTGTTAGAGCGATATTACTATTTCCACTATCTTTTACTTTATTTGTGGCATGAACCATATCTTCATGGGAGAGAAATTGTGCTTTTTTAACATTTACAATCTTTCCAGTTTTTGCAGACTCAACCAGTAGATCTGTCTGTCTACAAAGAAAAGCAGGGATCTGGATAATGTCAACAACCTCACCAATTGCTTTTGCTTGGCTAGGTTCATGGATATCAGTTGTTAAAGGAAGGTCAAAAGCTTTTCCAACTTCTTCTAAGATCTTTAGACCTTCATCAAGACCTGGACCTCTATAAGAAGTGATAGAGCTCCTATTAGCTTTGTCAAAAGAAGCTTTGAAAATATAGTCAATTCCCAGTCTACTTGCAATCTCTTTTACAATTTCGGCTGTTTCCATAATCATATCTCTACTCTCAATAACACAAGGTCCAGAGATTACAAATAGATTTTCTGTACTAAATAATTTATTCATTTTTTATCCATAATAGATTTTTTACAATTCCTTTTCTAAAAACTGTAAATCTTTGATTTTGTGGAAGCATTAGTGTTTTAACATTATCAATTGTTTTAACTTCTCTTCCATCTATTCTGATGATGATATCACCTTTTTTAAGACCAGCTTTTTTAGCTGTACTGCCATCACTAACAGCTGTAATGACAACACCTTTAAAATCGCTATCAATTCCAAGGTTTCTTCTTAGTTTTCTAGTAAGTGGCTCTAGTGTTAGACCATTAAGAACAACTCCGGGAGTTCCATCACTAATTGTTCCAAAAGGTTTTACAAGAGTGACAATTGCTTCATAGGTCTCAACACCACGTTGGTACTCAATAAGTTTTGCATCTCCTGGTCTCATTGTTGCTATACGATAGTTCATATCAGCAACATCATCTACACCAACATCATCTACAGAAATAATAAGATCTCCACTTTGGATTCCAGCTTTTGAAGCAGGAGAATTCTCTTCAACAGAGACAACTACAACACCTTTATTTCGGTTGTAATACTCTTTTAGTGTTTTGTCTAAAGCACCAATAGAGATACCAAACCAAACAGGTTCTTTGATCACTTTTTCTAAAAGTTTAATAACAGATTTTCTCATTATTTTTACAGGGGTGGCAATGGCAAAACCATTAAGTCCAGCTTCTTTTGTAAACTGTCCATTGATCATACCTATAAAATTTCCTTTTGAATCTAAAAGAGCTCCACCACTTGTTGCAGGATGGATAGTTCCGTTAAATTGAATAAAATGGACTTGACCATTAAGGTTGTTATCTCTTACCAGATTAGAGACAATACCTTTAGAAATAAACAGTCCATTTCCATAAGGGTTTCCAGCAACAAATACTTCTGTACCGATTTTCACATCAGATTCATCACCAAAGAAAAAAGATTCAAGGTTTTCTTTTTCAATTTTTAAAATTGCTAAATCATTAATATAGTCAATACCAACAATTTTAGCAACTAATTCCTCTTCAGATCCAGGAAGAGTTACTACCAGACCTTTTGTGTCTTTTATTACATGAAACGCTGTAAGAATATAGCCGTTTGCACGGATAACAATACCACTTCCTAGTTTTCTCTTTAGTTCATTTAGAGAAATACCTGTATATTTAGGATTATAAAAATTTCCATAATATTTATTAAAACTAAAAGGATTTTGATCTGTTTTAGCTTTATATTTGGTAGAAATATTTACAATAACTTTTGAAGCATTCTCTATTGGTTTTTGAGTAGAAAATAGTGAAACAGCTAAAAATACAAGGATAAATGTTTTTTTTAACATCTATTTAGAGTATTTCTCTTTCGCTTCTTTTAATGCTTCAATAACAGCGTCAACATTATCATAAGGAATGTGTGCTTTCCATTGAGGTTGACCTGCTTCACCTTTAAGATTAATACCAATACTAACAACAGAATCGCTTCCTGCACCGTACGGTTCTGGTAGATGTGATACACTAATTACACCTTTTGATGTGTGTTCCAACTCAATCTCTTTTACTAAAGTAGCAGATGATGACATGATAGCTCTCCTGTTTTTTTTTAATTATAGTTAATGACAGATTAATTTTTTATCTAAAAGTAACATTTTTATAAAATTAGACCATGAAAATATTAATTGCTGATGACGAATCTATCAATATTACAATTTTAGAAGCTCTATTAAAAGAGTATACAAAAGAGATATTTGAAGCTTCCAATGGAGAAGAAGCCTTAAAAATTTTTAAAGAAAAAAGTCCACAAATTGTCATAACAGACGGTATTATGCCTATAATGGATGGAATCCAGCTTGTTAAAGAGATAAAAAAACTAGATCAAAAAATACCAATTATTTTTATATCTGCTTTAGATGAGCCAGATCTCTTAGCAAGGGCCGTTCAATATGGTATTGAAGGTTTTATTCCTAAACCTATTAATAGAGATTTTTTTATCCACTCTATCGAAAAAGTTATGAAAAGTATACATGTTGGTAAGCAACTAGAGGTACAAGAGAGAATTCTAAATCAATATAAATTGGCAATTGATAAAACTACATTAGTTTCAAAAACTGATGTTAATGGTGTTATAACATATGTAAATGAGGCATTTGAAAGAATCTCTGGTTACAAAGAATCTGAACTAATGGGAAAACCTCATAGTGTTGTGAGACATCCAGATTCTCCAGATGAAATTTTTAAAGAGATGTGGCAAACCATAAAAGCAGGAAAAAACTGGAATGGAAAGATAAAAAACATTCGAAAAGATGGCACTAGTTATATTGTGGATGCTAACATTTTTCCCCACAAAGATTCCAATGGTGAAATATATGAGTTTCTTGCAATTAGGCATGATGTAACTCAATTTGAAGAGTATAAAGATATTTTAGAAAGCCAACTTGATGATAGTGTAAGTGCGTTAGAAGATAAAGTAAATCTTCTCCATGAATATGAAAAAGCAATAAATGAAGCCAATGGACTAACAAGAGTAAATCTCAAAGGAGAAATAACTTTTACCAATGATACTTTTAAAAAGCACATAGGAAACGAATCACTAGATAAAAAACTATTAAAAGACTATCTTGAAAACAAATATCATAAAAAATTTGATCAAGCTTTTGAAAAAGTCTTAGAGCAAAAGAGTGTCAATGTAAATGTTATGTACAGTGATAAAAAAGATTTTTATGCCAGTTCTACTTTTGTCCCGATTTTAGACGTAAATGAGAAGATAATTGAGATTATGGGGATTCACCAAGATATTTCTGATGTAATTGAACTTAATAAAGAGATCGAAAATACTCAAAAAGAAGTAGTGTTTACAATGGGTGCCATTGGGGAGACAAGATCTAAAGAGACAGGTCACCATGTAAAAAGGGTTGCTGAATATTCAAGGTTTTTAGCAATAAAAATTGGGTTAAGTGAAGAGGAAGCCGAACTGGTGAAACAGGCTTCTCCTATGCACGATATTGGAAAGGTTGGCATTCCTGATGCAATCTTAAATAAACCTGGGAAGCTTACAGATGATGAGTATAAAATAATGAAAACCCATGCTAAACTGGGTTACAACATGTTAAAGCATTCAAATAAAAAAATCCTTCAAGCTTCTGCTATTATTGCCCATGAACACCATGAAAAATGGGATGGAAATGGATACCCTAGAAGACTAAAAGGTGAAGAGATCCATATCTATGGAAGAATCACAGCTGTTGCAGATGTTTTTGATGCTTTAGGTCATGATAGAGTGTATAAAAAAGCTTGGCCTTTGGAAAATATACTA
Source organism: Campylobacterales bacterium (assembly GCA_025800305.1). Classification (GTDB taxonomy): domain Bacteria; phylum Campylobacterota; class Campylobacteria; order Campylobacterales; family SZUA-545; genus JAOXRY01. The sequence goes on from JAOXRY010000356.1 coordinate 3,841, forward strand.
AACCTTTTCCAAGAAGAGCGTGGGAAACATTTTGATCCAAATCTAGTTGATCTATTTATGGAAAATTTAGATGAAATCCTAGAAATAAAAGCCTCTTTTGGTAATTAATCTATAAATATTTTTTTATATCTGCCGATATCTGCCTTAGCGAAGAATAAAAAGTTAGAGGATAGACATAATGGGAAAACTTTCACTTGTTACTGCAGCAGCGATTTTTGCAGGTTCAACATCACTGATGGCATCTTGGTTTTCATGGGAAAATGAAGGTGGAAAAACTAAAAGTGAAACTGTAAAAGAGAAAAAATCAGACGTTCAAGAAGTAACTATGCCTAGAGAAACTTCTAAAACAACAGTAAAAGATCACAGAAGAACAACATCATCTGATTACAATTTAAAAAGAGAGTTAGTACAAAAAGAGAATCCTATAGGAATATATGTTGATAAACATTTAAGGGTATTTGTACCACAAGAAGAGCTGTATGTTTATCTTTCACTTTCCAATAACCCTGATGGAAAAAAAGTTTACTTACCAAATAAAGAGAGTGTAAAAAATAAAGATCCTAGACCAGTTAAATTGGGAAAACCAGGGGTACATACTATTGCACACCCATGGAATTCTAGTTTTCCTAAGGCTGACGGTAATCTTGATAAAAATGATCCATCTAGATTTATGAATGTAACATGGGATAATATTCCACCAAGTTTAAAACTATTTGATGAAATCACAGGAAAAGAAGTTATTGATAGTGGAAGTATTCAATACTTTAAAGAAGGTACAAAATTTAAAATTGTTAGTTCTGATAACTATTCAGGTGTAAAATCAGTTTATGTAAGTGTAGACAATCAACCTCATGTTGTTTTAGAAAATGGTGACGAAATTGCTAACTTGTCTGAAGGAAGACACTCTATCTCCTTTTATACGGTAGACAATGTTGGAAATGTATCCGATAGAATAAAAAAAGACTTTATAGTTGATGGTTCCACACCGAAAAGTTATGTACAAATCCACACTACTTCAAAAGATAAAAATGGTGTTCTAATTGCAGGACCTGATTCTGCTGTCTCTATGTCTTCAGGAGATAATATCTCAAAACTAGAAGGTATCTATTATAAGATTTCAAGGCAAAGTTACTTAAAGTATCACAAAGCAGTACCTTTAAGAGTTCTAAAAGATGGAAAATATACAGTTTCTTATTACGGTAAAGATAATGTTGGTAATAAAGAACCAGTACAGACTTTAGATTTTTACATGGATAATCAACCTCCTAAAACAACACTAAGTTTAAATGGTGATGTATATCAAGGAGCT
>JAOXRY010000367.1 GCA_025800305.1 Campylobacterales bacterium
AGAGAATCGTCAGTATTTATATTTTTTAGTCCTAAACTGCATGTAATTGCTTGCCCCTCTGTTACTTCATTTATAGACTCAATTTGTGAATTTGGATATTTCTCTTTTAGTGTTTTTTCAAGAGGGTAGTTTTTTAAATGCTCCTTTAAAGTAACAAAAATTTGTTTTTCGCTATTTGGTAAAGAATCAGCAGCTTGAATAATCATAGGCTTCCCACTGACATTAATAAGAGGCTTAGGATCTTGATAACCAACTTTGGCAAATCTACTACCTTTACCTGCTAAAGGAATTAATGTAGTACTATTTTTTTTAGCAATTGGTTTTTCTTTTTCTTCTATTGCATTTTTAAAGTATCTTGACCAGGTATTATACTCTTCTACATCACTAGGTGTACCCCATTGAAGCATATGTTGTATATCATAAATGGAGACTTTTAATCCATCTTGAACTAATAAGTTATAAATTAAAGATACATAAAACTCACCATTTAGGTTAATATCTTTATCCATCAGTTCTTTAAAATATTTTTTTACATAAGAACCTTTTTTGAAGTAGTATGTTCCATTTGATGCATACTCATTCATCCGGTTATCAGTAAAAGGTTCTTTCTCTTTTATCTCTAACATCCACTGTTTTTCATCTCTCATAAAAGCGTAATTAGTTGTTCCAAGCATATGAGGGTGAAATCTTTTATATGATGGAATAGCACCATCAGCATCTCTTTCTCTGGTGTGTTTTAAAAAGTCATTATAGTCCCAATATGTTCCAAAATCACAGTAGTTTACGATAACTTCTTCCTCATCTAAGATAAACTCTTCTATTAAAGATACAGCGTATACAGGACCTTTTTTATGGTTTGGGATCTCTACAATATTAGCATCAGGTTTGATAGTTTTTAATATATCCCTCATTTTTGTTTCACTTAAATGTTTTGAATTACAGATAAATGTAAATTTTGATTCATTGGGAAACAAGTTACATACATGTTCAATGATAGGTTTCCCATCTATAACGATTAAAGGTTTAGGATCTTTATATCCAGCGTCAATAAATCTTTTTCCTATTCCAGACATTGGTATAATTATATGCATTATTTCTCTTTTGTATTAAATTGTTTGTCTATATTTTTCAGCTTCCCAATTTGAGAGGTAGGCTAATTCATCAAAATCTAAATAGTTTATATTATTACTATTTTGAGATAAGACCATGATATGAAATTTAAAAATCTCTTCTAACTCTTTTGCTTTTTTTGTATTTTGCCCTATAAAGAATATATTATTTTTGAAGATAATTACTTTTGGTAGTTCATGATATTGATTTTTATAACTCTCAATTGTTTTACTATCAGATAGTGATTCAATCATGGCACAACTTACTCCACAATATACCAGTGAATCTGGACAAAAGGGTGTTTTTGTAAATAAGGCTCTGTTTTCTATTAATTGTTGATTTAAGTAGTAATCTTCGCATAGATAAGAGATATTATTGTTTGTTTTTATTGATTTTAGAAGTTGGGTTATTGCATTTGTATTTTTATACTTAGATAGATTTATTTGCAGATAGTTTTCAATTTGTTTTAAAATATATTCTGTTATTTCATAAATTTCTTTTTCTTTTTCTGCTGTAACGATTAATCCATGGTTTTGTAAAAAAATTATGTTTGGTGTTGTTTCAAATTTCTGTAGTTCTTTATTTAAAGTAAGAGCTAGTTCAATTCCTGGTGTATTATATTCTACTAAAACTATATCTTCTTTTTTGAAAATCGAACTTAATATCTCTTTCCAATTTTCTTGTATTACTATCATATTGATTACTATAGGATGAGTGTGTAAAGTATATTTTAAAAGAAAGGAGTGCAGTAATGTTTCAATTGAGGGACGATTTTTTTTATCTATTGTCGCTTTTTTTACAATCTCAGATGTTAACTCCTCTCTTTCTCTTTTATCTTTAGAGTTGATAATAGTTTGATCTGTAACTATATTGGCTATTTCTTTAGTTAAAACTTTTGAGTAACCACTATCAATACTTACTTCACTTAAAGAAAATCCAGAAGCTTTAATTAACATTTCTCCATTATCAAATTTAACCGAGCTATTGCCTCCGCCTGCTTGAACTAAATCAAATCTCTCTCCAGCATATTTTGATATATTAACTAGCTCTTTAATTTCAATCATACTAATTCCAATATTTCATCAAAGTTTTTCACCTCTGTAACAAGAGTTGTATTATATTCTTCGCTTTTTTCTTCTTGATTTAGCCATATAGATTGTATACCTAAATTAGAAGCTCCAAATATATCTTTTTTAAAGCTATCACCTATCATACAGACATCATCTATATTTAGACCAAGTTTTTTTAAGGAGAGCATAAACATATAAGGATGGGGTTTCTCTCTTCCTACTTCTTCACTTGTTACAACTTTGTCTATATAATTACTCAAATTCAATTGAGCTATTTTTCTGTGTTGTATGTGTGCAGTTAGATCTGTTATTAGACAGATCTTATTTTTATATTTTTCTAAAAATTCATATACTCCATCGTAAACTTCTATATTCTTTAAAAAAGTACTCCAATAGACTTCATAAATTTCTAAACTATATTGAAGAGAATTAATATTTAGTATCTCAAGCATCTTTTGAATATAAAGTAGTCGATTATGAGATGAAGCAGTTTCACTTAGTTCAATATGTACTTTTTTCCTTGCTACATTATAAGCACTCTCTAACTCATTAATCTCAATTTTAAATCTACTATTACAAAACTCAAGTACTTGAGAAAGAGCAATTTTATGGGTTTTTTTATACTCATAAAGTGTATTATCTATATCTAGTAAAATTCCCTTATATTTCATCTATTCTACCTCTTTTAGTTTTTCACTAATACTCATTAGCGAAATGAGTTGGATAAAACCACTATACCCACTAAGCCATTGCGCATCATCAACAATAATCTCATCTATATTTTGTATATACTTGTTAGCTAGTAGCTGGAAGTTGTTTTTTGGTTCTTCATTTAAAATAATAAACTGTGTTGTCAGATCTTCATTATAATCCCAATTGTAGGAACAAGTTAACTCTTCAAAAACTTCTTCAAGGTGGATACTAGCATTAACAGTGATTTGTAAACTAATGTCTAGTTCTTTAACTTTATTGTCTAATATAATTGGATCTTTACTAAAGAATTTTATAACGAGATCTGCAAATGATTTTTGTGGATATATATATTTTACAGTATCCTCTTTTCTTGTTTCAATTTGATTCAGAATTTTTTCTACACTATATCCTCGTTTTTCAGTATCTCTTATAATTTTCCAATATCTTCTAAGTTCTTCATCCGTGTCTATATAGATCTTAAGATCTATGATTTTTCTTAATTTAGGAAGATAGAATGGATGAAGACCTGATATAGCAATAAAATCTTTTGCATCAACTTTTGCAGGTGATGTAAATTTGCCTGTAGTATGGTTATAGTCACTTCTATAAATACTATGTCCTAATTTAAGATTATAAAGTGCATCTGCTTGTTTATGTATATGGTTTGCTTTAGGGTTCAGGTGTGTGTATTTATCCCAGTTTTGGTCACCTCTTTCCCATTTATGTTCCCCATCACCTTCGATTTTTAAGAGTTTCTCTCCTAGGAGTAAGGATATGTTCTCTAAAAGAGTTGTTTTTCCAACACCACTATCTCCACCAATTCCAATTGTTAAATTTGACTGTTTTTGATAGATAGAGTTACTTTTTATCCCATATTTGTAAAACGCGTACATTATAGCAATTAGCATGGATTCTAAAAGTGTGAAACAGATGTTTGTTAACTTCTCATTATCAATTTTAAGGTCTATGCTCTGATCTAAAAATATAATATCTTGGTATTCGCTTTTGTAGAAGAAAATAAAAAAGATAAGGTATATAGCTGATAGACCTAAATATAAGAGATATGATTTTGATAAATTTGTATTTTGTATAAAGTATATTGAGACAAAAGGAATAATCCAGATATACCAAGCAGGAGCAGGATAAATAAAAAAGACAGTGACAGTAAATAGTAGACCTAAATAGAAAAAAAGTAGATCATAATTAACCTTTTTTTGATTAAAAAAGTGAAAATATACAAGAAGGATAGCTGTAACAGGTAATAGGAGTTTTATTGTTCCAATTTGATAGTATGAGTCAAATAGGAGAGATTGTTTACTATTTAAAAGCACCATATTGATGAAACCATCACTAAAAAGAAAAGGAGAGTCTAAAATTAATAGAATAAGTAGTGGGGTATAGATAGATTTTAATGATTCTTTAATAGAGTGAGTTTTTAAAATATAAAAGAATAAAAGAGGAATAACAACTAATATGTGAAGTTTAGTTGCAATTGCCAATCCAAGGTAAAGATATGCCCTATCTAGTTTATTCTTATAAATAAAGTAGATAGATATTAATAGTAGTGCTGTTGGTATGATATCAAGTTGAGAATGGACATATATAGCAAAAAGTATTATAGGATTTAGAAAATAAAAAATAAGTACCTTCTTTTGTTTTGAAGGGAAGAATTTTATTAATATAAAAAAGATTATTAGGTCTGATAGAAGAAGAGGTGATTTGCTTATAAATGTACTTATCAGAATATTGTCTATATCCAAAATATTGAGTACAAATATAAACGGAGTAAGTATATAAAGCATTAGACCGTGATAAGGGAAAGAGTCTATATCTAAGTCATTTTTATAATAATAGTTCCATGGGTTTGAATCAATATTTATAAAACTGCTAATAAATGGTTGAAAAAGTTCTTGACTATATTCTGAAGTAAATAGAGATAATAGTATTATTTTAAAAAAAAGAATTAAAAAAAAAGAATTTTTTATAGTCTTATCTATATTTTTTATCATTAAGCTATTTACAGTTCCGTTTATAGTGATTTATTGGAGAATTATATCAAAAGTTATTGGGAATCAATTTTGTATCTTCTATAATGGTATAATCTCATTTAAATTATACACTTTGGATAAAGAAACTTATGATAATCAATGGAAATGAAAAAATACTAGTTTGCGACTTCAGAAGAATAGGTGATGGTTTAATGTCTTTGCCTATTCTAGAAGCGATAAAAAAGAGATATCCAAATTGTAAAACAGGTTTTATTGTAGATAAGATAGCAGAAGGTATAGGAGATAATAACCCGTATATTGATGAGGTTTTTGTTTTTAATAAAGACTCAGCTTGGGATGTGATTAAGCTAATTTTTAAAATAAGATCTAAAAACTATGATATCTCTATAGACGCCCTAGGTATGCCTAAAACAGCGTTAATGGGACTTTTAGTTGGAGCTAAGCAACGTATAGGAATTCATAAGAAAATGTCAAGGTTTTATACGGAACTTTATGAAGGAGGTTTTGATGATGCTGTTTACTCAGCTCACCATAAACTCTATATTACAAAACTTCTTGATGCTTTTCCTAAAGATAAACTTCCTTTACCTTTTATTAATGTTCCTGATTCTGAACGGGCAAAGCATGATAATACATTTGTAAAATATGATCTAGAAAGAGGAGAGTTTTTTACATCTTCACCAGGCTCAAAGTTTATTCATATTCAATGGATGGAAGAAAGATGGGCAGAGGTTTATGATTGGCTAGTAGAAAAGTATAGTAAAAACCTTGTTATATTATATGCTCCATCTGAAGAAGGATTTGCTAGAAAGATCTACTCTAAAGTTCGAAATAAACATAGAGTAGTCATTGATATTAACTTTAGTTCGACAAAGAATTTAATAAGCTTTATTTCAATGTCTTTTTTCCATTTAACACAAAATAATGGAACTAAGCATTTGGCAAACTGTACAGGCGTACCTTGTTTGACTCTTTGGGAGTGTGAATCAACATATCATAATTGGAAAATTCCAAGTGATGAAGTTGTAGATAATATTATCTGGGCAGAAGACCTAAGGCTTGCTAAACCTGATTTTGAAGGCTACTGTACGGAATTGATTACAGTTGATATTGTAAAAGAAGAAGTTAATAAGATTTTAGATTAATATTTGTTTAGATAAAAGTTAAAAATTTTTTCTTGAAATCGTAGCTTTTAGTTTCTTTTAGGACTGATGAAATTTCTGTGGGCAGTAATACCAATTAGAAATTTTATCTTGTAATCAGGTGCCTCAATGCTAGTTCCAATAAGAGATGAAATTGTATTATAACAAAATAGATAATCTAAGGCTTTATTGATGAAAAAAGTATACGTAGCGATGATAGCAGACCTTCTTCACGCAGGTCATATAAATATATTAAAAGAAGCAAGTAAACTAGGAAGTGTTACTGTCGGTCTTTTCACAGATAAAGCAGCTGGTGAAATTGATGATGTTCCTTATCTTGATTACGAAAAAAGAAAAGAAGTAATTGAGAATTTAAAGTTTGTTGAAGATGTAATTCCTCAGGCTACATCTAGCTATAAAGAGAATATTGAAAATCTAAAACCTGATTTTATTGTCCATGGTGATGATTGGGTAAATAACTCTCAAAGAAAATATAGAGATGAGGTTATAGAACTTTTAAAAGAGTATGGTGGAAAACTTATAGAAATTGAGTATTCAAAAGATATTAATGACCTTCAAGTAAAAGAGACAATGTCAAAACTTGGCATCTCAACAGGTGCAAGACTTGGAAGACTTAGAAAATTAATTAATGCAAAACCAGTAGTTAAAATATTAGAAGTTCACAATGCTTTAAGTGGTCTTATTGCAGAAAATGCAAAAGAGACTACAGAAGATGGCAGTGAAGTTACTTTTGATGGTATGTGGAGTAGTTCTTTAACAGACTCAACATCAAAAGGTAAACCAGATATTGAAGCAGTTGACACAACAGCAAGACTAACAACAATCAATGAAATTTTTGAAGCAACAACAAAGCCTCTTATCTATGACGCAGATACTGGTGGAAAACCAGAGCATTTTGAGTTTACAGTAAGAAGTTTGGAAAGAACAGGTGTAAGTGCTGTGATTATTGAAGATAAGACAGGGCTAAAGAAAAATTCCCTGTTTGGAAATGATGTAAAACAGACTCAAGATAGTATTGAAAACTTTTGCCATAAAATAAAAGTTGGAAAATCTGCACAAATTACAAAAGAGTTTATGGTTATTGCAAGAATAGAAAGTCTTATTTTAGAAGCTGGTATGGATGATGCACTGAAAAGAGCTTTTGCTTATGTTGATGCAGGTGCTGATGGTGTTATGATCCATTCAAGATTAAAAGATCCAGCAGAAATTATCGAATTTGTAACAAAATTTAGAGAGAAAGACTCCCATTCACCAGTTGTAGTTGTACCAACATCGTTTAATAGTGTTACAACAGATGAGTTTGCAAAAATAGGTGTAAATGTAGTTATCTATGCCAATCATATGTTAAGAGCTGCATATCCAGGAATGATGAATGTTGCCAAGTCTATTCTTAAAAATAAAAGATCTAAAGAAGCAGAGCCAGATTGTATGGCAATTAAAGAGATTTTAGAGCTTATTCCTGGGACTAAGTAGTTGATAAAACTTCTTTTACCACTTTTTTTTATTACTCCTGTATTTGCCTATCTAGATCCAGGTACAGGAAGTATGCTTGTCTATTTTTTAATGGGTGTATTTGCAACTTTACTTTATTCTATCAAAGGGCTTTTTTATAAAGTAAAAGCTTTTATTACAGGTGGTAAGGTTGATAAAGGATTAAGAGATTTAGAAGGAATAGATGTCCTTTTTTACTCAGAAGGTGGGAACTATTGGAATCTATTTCTACCTGTTATTGAAGAGTTTGAAAAAAGAGGTATTAAAAGTGCCTACTATACATCAAAAGAGAATGACCCTGCTTTAAATAGTGAATTTAAACTTTTAAAAAAAGCTTTTATAGGTGATGATTTAAACGCCTTTACACTTTTAAATAATATTGAAGTAAAAGTTGTTGTGATGACAACACCACAATTGGATGTTATGCACTTAAAGAGATCTAAAAAAGTACAACACTATAGTCATCTTATCCATGCTCCAACCGACGCACTTATTTATAAAAAGTTTGCTTTTGATTATTTTGATTCTGTAATGTGTTCTGGTGAACATCAGATTGAGAGTATCAAAGAACTGGAAGAAAAAAGAGAACTACCATCTAAAGAGCTCTTAAGAACAGGATTAACCTATTATGATGTTATGTACCGAGATAGAGGAAAATATCTAAAAAAAGAAGAAGAGACAACAATTCTTATTGCTCCAACATGGGGAAGTAATGGAATGCTTACAAAATTTGGAATAGAACCAGTAGAAAAACTTTTAAAAGCTAACTATAAAGTGATTCTAAGACCTCACCCACAAATGTATATTTCTCAAAAAGAGCTAATGGATAAATTGGAAAAACAACTGTCACCATATACTACTTTAGAGATTGACAGAAATCCATCAGGTGAAATATCTATGGGAAGAGCTGATCTTATGATTAGTGATGTTTCAGGAATTATCTTTGATTTCTTTTTTATCTATGAAAAACCTGTTGTAATTATTGAAGATACCATTGAAAAAGGTGGTCTTGAAGCTGAAGATGTGAAAAAAGAGATTTGGGAAGCTGAGATTTTTGATGAAGTGGCAACTTTGGTAAATCATAAAAATATTGATACATTAAGTGACGTAGTTGATTCTGTTTTAAAAGAAGATACAAAATCAAAAGTTGAAGAACTAAGAAACAAATCACTTTTTAATTTTGGAAACTCTGGAAAAGTAGCAGCAGATCAGATTTTAGAGATGGTAAAAGATTAATATGAATATTTTATATACAATTTTTATTCTTCCTTTAGAAACTCTAATGAGTTTTATTTTAGAGCAAAGCTATGCTCTTATTGGAGACTATGGTACTTCTATTATTGTTTTAAGTATTGTTGTAAATATCCTCCTTCTTCCTCTTTATTATATGGCAGAAAAATGGAAGAGTAAAGACCAAGAACTTCAAGATAGAATGAAGCCAGAAATAGATGGGATAAAGAAGTACTATAAAGGACAAGAGAGACACTTTTATATTCAAACAATCTATAGAAGATTTGGATACCATCCTCTCTCTTCAGTTAAAGCTTCTATAGGGTTTTTAATCCAGATTCCATTCTTCTTTGCTGCATTTCACCTACTGTCTAACTATGAAGCATTAAATGGTGTAAGTTTTGGTATTTTAGATGATTTGGGAGCACCAGATGGTCTTTTAGGTGGTGCAAACTTTTTACCAATTTTAATGACTGTAGTAAACTTATTATCAGCATATATCTATGTTGAACTTTTAAGTAAAACAGAGAAAATTCAGCTTTTTGGATTGGCTTTTATATTTTTAGTCTTTCTTTATACAGAAGCTTCAGGTCTACTGCTATATTGGACAATGAATAATCTCTTCTCTCTAGTAAAAAATCTTGTTGAGAAGAAATTAAAGTTAGGACCTCTTTTTTCCAAAAGTTTTAAAACTCAAAAAGAGAAAAAGAGTTTTAAATTAAAGCCACATTTTCAAAAGTTATATCAAACATTGAAGGTACCTGCTTGGTTTTTTGCTTTAGTACTGTTTGTTGGATTAGATAGAGTCTACCTCTACTTTTTAGATGATTCATCGCAAGATAGTGTTTTTTATATTCTAGAAGCAATTGCTATCTTTTTCTATCTCAATGTTGTTTTATTATCTAAATATTTGGCACAAGAATCAAAAAGAAATAAGACTTTTATTGGTTTAGTATCTTTTGTATCTTTGGTTTATACAATTTTATTATTGGATCTTATTGGAGGTTTCTTTCAATTCTCAGAAGTAAATCATCTAAGAGAGAATCTGATTAGTGTGTCTTTTTTACTTCTTCTAATTTTGGGACTGAAAAATCTTTTAGAAAGATCTAAAATATTGAATAATTTTACTCCAAATTTTAAGCTGTATGGACTAATTTATTTCTCCCTTTTTACACTTTTATTTGTAGTAAATCCAACAACACTTTTTAATTCAACAGATGATTTTTTAATAGGCTCAGATGTTTTTATCTCAAAAGTTCTTTTTGTCTGGCTAATTGTTCTATCAATCTTTGGAGGAATCTACTATTTATCTAGTAAAATCTTTAGAAGTTTTCTAACTTTTGTTGGTGGATTTGTTCTTTTTTCTTCACTTCTATATTCCTTTGTAATTGTAAAAGATTATGGACTAATGGATCATTTTATTTTTAATGTTCCAGAGAACCTTTTTGTTACAAGAGCTGAAGCAACATTGGAGATTTTTGCTTTAATTATTTTACTAGGTATTGTTGTTTTTATCTTCAAAAGCTATAAAGATATTTTAGAAAAAGCTTTAGTTGTTGTATCTGTAATGCTTCTATCTTTTTTTATTTTGAATATCCCAAGTAAAAAAGAAGTTGTTGTTGATAAAAAGACTTTTAGTCTAGAAAATGAGAAAAAAACAACTCTCTCTTTATCAAAAGAGCAAAATGTCTTAGTTTTCTTTTTAGATGGTTATACCGGTGGAGATATGGATACCATCTATAAAACTAAAAAAGAGAGCCTAAAAGCTTATGATGGATTTACTTGGTATAAAAATACTCTAACAACAGGAACAGGGACACAAAGCTCAATGGCAGCCATGGTAGGTGGTCATAAGTATACAATTGAGAAT
>JAOXRY010000200.1 GCA_025800305.1 Campylobacterales bacterium
CTATGAAGGTGTTAACTTATCTATCATTGAACAAGTAATAAGAGAACAACTACCAAAACTAAAAAATTCAATAAAAAAAATAATAGAGGATTAAAAAATAATGGAATTAACTCCAAAAGAGATTGTTAAATATTTAGATGATTTTATCATAGGGCAAAAAGAGGCGAAAAAAGCTATCGCTATTGCTCTTAGAAATAGATATAGAAGATTAAGACTTGATGATGATATGAGAGATGAAGTTCTTCCAAAGAACATCTTGATGATTGGACCAACAGGGGTTGGTAAGACAGAGATTGCAAGAAGAATGGCGAAGATGTTTGGGCTTCCTTTTGTGAAAGTTGAAGCGACAAAATATACAGAGGTTGGTTTTGTTGGTCGTGATGTTGAGTCGATGGTAAGAGATCTTGTCCATGACTCAATCAAGATTGTAAGAGCTGAGCATGAAGAGGAGAATAAGTCTAAGATTGAAGACTATGTTTTAGATGAGATTACAAAAAAACTTCTTCCAAATCTTCCAAAAGGTGCAACTGAAGAGAAACAAGCGGACCATGCTAAAACATTTGCAAAACTAAGAGAAATTGTAAAAAGTGGTGAAAAAGATGACTCAACAATTGAGATAGATTACGAGCCAAGAACAAGCATTGAGATTGTTGCTGATAATGATTCTATGCCTCCAGAATTTGGAAAACTTCAAGATACTTTCTCAAAGATTTTAGGAAGTAATAAGAAGATCAAAAAAGAAGTGACGATTAAAGAAGCGAAGAAATATTTCGAAGGTGAAGCGACTGAGAAACTTCTTGATATGGAAGCTGTAAAAGAAGAGGCTCTTAAAAGAGCAGAGAGTGGTGGAATTATCTTTATCGATGAGATGGATAAAGTTGCAATTAGTGAGAAAAGCAGTGGAAGAAATGACCCTAGTAAAGAGGGTGTTCAAAGAGATCTTCTTCCAATTGTAGAAGGGTCTAGTATCAATACAAAATATGGGATTATCAGTACGGATCACATTCTTTTTATCGCAGCTGGTGCATTTCATATGACTAAGCCAAGTGATTTAATTGCTGAATTACAAGGAAGATTCCCACTAAGAGTAGAGCTTGACAGTCTCACAGAAGAGGATCTGTTCAAGATCTTAACAACAACGAAAAACTCTTTAATCAAGCAGTATATCGCTCTTTTAAAAGTGGAAGAAGTTGAATTAGAATTCCCTGAAAATTCTATTAGGCTTATGTCTAAATACGCAAGTATGGCAAATGAAAAAACAGAAAACATTGGAGCAAGAAGACTTCACACTGTTATTGAAAAAGTAATTGAAGATATCAGTTTTGAAGCGGAAGAGCATAAGGGGCAAAAAGTTGTTGTTGAAGAGAAGCTTATTAACGAAAAGCTAGAAGACGTTGTCGATAGTGAAGACGTGACTAGATACATACTATGATACCTACTACAGAAAATACTAAAGCAGGGTTTGTTGCTGTTATTGGTAGACCAAATGTTGGTAAAAGTACATTGGTAAATGCTTTAGTTGGGGAACGAATTGCAATGGTTTCCCACAAAGCAAACGCAACAAGAAAAAGATCTCAAATAATTGTAATGCACAACAATGCACAGATTATATTTGTGGACACTCCAGGTCTTCACGAAAAAGAGAAAGAGCTGAACCAATTCATGTTAAACGAAGCTTTAAAGGCTTTAGGTGACGCAGATTTAATCATATTTTTAGCCGATATCAAAGACAAAACAACTGACTATGAAAAGTTTTTAGAGCTAAATAAAAAGAACATTCCTCACCTTCTTCTTCTAAACAAAATGGATAGAATTGACCAAAAAAGAACTTTTGAAGAGTTAAAAAAGTATGAAAACTTTTCTGATAAATATAAAGAACTGGTTCCTTTAAGTGCAGAAAAAAAGAGAAATCTTCACACCTTACTAAACCAGATCGCAAAACATCTACCAAAATCTCCATATCTTTATGACCCAGAACAGATCACAACAGAGACAATTAGAGATATTTACAAAGAACTAATTAGAGAAGCATTGTTTAACCAAATCAGTGATGAAATCCCTTATGAAAGTGATGTGATTATCAACTCTATTGATGAAAGTGGAAAGAAAGATTTTGTAAATGCGACTATCTATGTTGAAAAGTCTTCCCAAAAAGGAATAGTTATTGGTAAAGGCGGAGAGGCTATTAAAAGAATTGGTATCAATGCGAGAAAAGCCATGGAGCAATTTAGCCAGAAAAAAATTCATTTAGATCTTTTTGTGAAACATTCAAAAGGATGGAGTAAAAGTAAAAAAATAATGAGTGATATGGGGTATAACGTTGAGTAGAGTTTTTGTAGGATTACTACTTTCTCTCTCTTTTTTGCAAGGGATAGATCTTGCAGATCTGTACATTAGTGGAAAGAAAGATGAAGTTTTAAAATATTTAGATGAACAGATCTCAAAAAAAGAGTATTGGGAAAATAAATTAGGAAATAATGATTTTAGATTTGGTTACTACACCAATAAAAAAGATGTTCTTATCGCTTGTAAAGAGTGTGATAGATTAAGACACTTTAAAATTGAAAAAGAGATCCAAACCTCTCTTAAAGATCTTAATGCAACTTTTGGACAAGTTAAGGGAGATAAAAAAAGAGAGGGAGATCTAAAGACTCCTATCGGTGCATATCATTTTATTGAAAAGCTAGACAAAAGTAAAAATCTAAATCAGTTCTATGGTCCTTACGCTTTTGTGACAAATTATCCAAATCTTTTTGATAAAAGCCTAAAGAAAAATGGTTCTGGAATATGGCTTCATGGGTTTCCTTTAGAAGGAGAAAGAGATCCTAAAACAAAAGGTTGTATTGCTGTTGATAATAATTGTTTAGAAGACATTGAAAAAGAGATTGACTTTACAAATACTATTGTTCTAATCAACGAAAATAGAGAGAACCTAGCGACAAATGAAGAGATCTTAAACGTTCTAACCTCTTTATACCAGTGGAGAAGAGCATGGATAAATAATGATTTAGATAACTATATCTCTTTTTATTCAGAAGACTTTAAAAGAGCAGATGGACTAAATCTTCAAAGATTCACAAATCTCAAAAAGGAGATCTTTAGTAAAAACAGATACACAGAAATCTATTTTAAAGATCTTGAAGTAATTCCATATCCTAATAGTATTGGTAAAAGAATCTACAAAATAAAGTTTTTTGAAATTTACCGATCTAATATACATAAATTCAAAGGTTACAAAACGCTCTACGTTGAAGTAGATCCTCTTGATGAACGTTTTAAGATTATATTGGAAAGTTAATGGGACGTACCAAAGGGCTGATATCAGCACTTACAGGGAATAACAATCAGTCTGTCATCTGTGTTGAAGACAGACTACAAATACTTTCTTTAGAAGAAACTAATAGGTCAAGCTACTGTACAGGGGTTTTACCTGACAAAGACTTTATATCTTTTAATTTTGACTTAACAAAAGATATAGCAACCAGCGAAGGTATGGATGATAGTGTTGAGATCAAAATGTATCAAGACGCTGGTCTTAATCCTCTTTTAGAATATAACATTGTATACAACTACACAGAATCTAAAATAGATCCTACTATGGTAAATGTACAAGCATTTGCTATCAGCCTTAATGGACTTAAAACCAACCTTGAACCTTATATTAAAAGATTTGGATATATTGACGTTGCTGTTCCATCAGAGACTCTTCCTTATGCTCTTTATAATTCAAATACCTTAGATCTTCAAAATGATATTTTTGTCTATTTTGAAAAAGAAACTCTTCTTATCTCTATTTTTTCCAATGGAGAGTTTATCTACTCAAAAGAGGCTGATTTTGGATTGAAAAAAATTGTTGACAATTTTACAGCAATGACTGGAGAGCAGATTAAGTATGATGACTTTATAGATATTTTAATA
>JAOXRY010000382.1 GCA_025800305.1 Campylobacterales bacterium
TCATACTCTTCGGTACCCTTTTTATGTTTTTGAAGCTCTTCTCTTACTTCATCCATTTTCCCATCAAAAGCTTTAGCTTGTGCTCTATAAGCTTCTGACATTTTCTTCATCTTAGAAGCATTTTTATAAACTTCTACATAATTTTCTTGCCTGTGTAAAAAAACCTCTTCATATTTATATTCAGGAGGTTTTGTAAGTTGATGTTTAAAATCAGTATAGTGCTCAACGACCAACTCAAGGTTTTTTTTGACTTTTTGTAAGCCAGAGTCATTGACAGAAAGATCCATTTCTAATAAGTTATTATAAGCAGTATAGAGAAACCTCTTCATAAGAAAATATTTCATTTGCTTATCTTGAGTTGTATAGTCTTGATAATCTAAGTTTTTTCTCTCAAAAGGAACGAAGAAGTCTTCAACACAAGCCTCCAAAGGACGGCTGATTTCAATTTCTTCAACCTCTTTTTCAAGAAGTCTGTCAACAAGGCTTTTCTCTTTAGTTTCTTTCATTTTTTAGTATATCATCTCTCTTATTTATCATTAGTTCCTATTAACTAAATCTGCTAAAAATAAAAAAAATTAATAAAAATTTGATAAAATCTTTAGAAAACTTAGAAGGAATACTATTGCCATTTAGTCCAGAACTTAAAAATGAGTTGTTAAAAATCAAATACCACATTAGACTTCTTAACAAATCCATTGATAGAGAAGAATATCCTTTAGAAGCTCTCATTGTTGACATGAACTGGACAGAAAACCAGTTTAAAGCCTGTAATAAAATCTTTCAAAAATATGATGCACTAGTGACTAAAAATGGTGAAGTTAATAGTGAAAACTTTGAGTTTGAATTAAAAGATCAGTTTGATATTAGTAAAGAAAAGATTAGAATGGTTGTAAATGCTTTTTACAAAAAAGATATGTGGGTTGGAATCTGTTTTAGATATGCAGAAGAGAATCAACACCCAGATTTTGATGATATCTTTGGAATATAGATCATAGAACAGTTAGACTTTTCCAACGAAACGGAAGAAAAAATTGAAGCTTCTTTATTTATTGACGTCTTAGAATCAATTACAAAAAGAGATGTGGAACTTGTTCTTGTAGATGATAATGAAATACAAGATCTCAATAAAGAGCACAGAGGAAAAGATAAGCCAACAGATGTTCTTAGTTTTCCTTTTGAATCTGAGTTTAAACATCTTCCTTTAGGTTCAATTATTATCTCAGTTGATACAGCAAAAAGACAAGCTAATGAAGAAGGAAATAGTTTAGAGATGGAACTCCAAATTCTTTTTTTACATGGTTTATTGCATCTTCAAGGATATGATCATGAAACAGATAACGGAGAGATGAATGAGAAAGAAGAAGAGCTTAGAAAAAATCTAAACCTCTCTTCAGGATTAATTAATAGGAGTATGAATTAGATGGATTTTCTAATATTTATCATTTCAATGACAGCTTTGATTTATGGTGCAGAGCTAGTAATCAAAGAGTCTGAAAAAATAGCTTTTCATTTTAATATTTCCCACTTTATAATCGGGGCAACATT
The DNA here is from genome assembly GCA_025800305.1 of Campylobacterales bacterium. GTDB lineage: Bacteria > Campylobacterota > Campylobacteria > Campylobacterales > SZUA-545 > JAOXRY01. Next base: position 1,546 of record JAOXRY010000382.1, read on the forward strand.
AATAGCATTAGGAACAAGCCTTCCAGAGATGGCTGCAAGTATTAAAGCAAGTTTTTCAGGTCATGGAGAGATTGCTGTTTCAAACGTTTTAGGAAGTAATATTTTTAACATCACCATGGTATTAGGTTTTGTATTTTTAGTCTCTTCAACGATGAATCCCAAAAGAGATATTTTTTCAAAAGACGCTGGATGGGCAATTATCCCTCTTGGGATTATGTATTTAGTTCTTTTTGATGGTGTTATTTCAAGGCTAGAGGGAGTAATTTTACTTCTTATTATG
>JAOXRY010000387.1 GCA_025800305.1 Campylobacterales bacterium
AAAAACAGGAAGAGATTTAGTCAGAATTTCCATATCCTCTGACAAACTTTCCCTATCAGATCTAAAAATCAAAGCAGAAGCACTAAAAGATAAAATCACGACAGTAAAAAATATTTCTGATGTAACAATCTATGGAGACTCAGACAGATATATAAGTATCAAACTTCAAGATAGAAAAATAGAGAGTTTAGGTCTTTCTAAAGAAAGTGTTTATAACTCATTTGCAGCGATTTCCTATATCTATCCTATTGGGAAAATAGAAGACTCTTCTAAAAAACATTTTTACGTTTCTACAAATAACGGAAATAAGACAGCACAAGAGTTAATGGAAATGAAGATTTCTGTTGGTGATAAACTAATATATTTAAAAGATATTGCTAGTATCGAAAAAAAATACAAAGATTCCACCACTCTAGCAAGATTAAACGGAGACAAATCTATTTCTTTGGCTGTAAAACAAACAGAAGAAGGTAATGCTCTTGAAGTTGCTAAGGATGTAGGAAAAATTGTACAACAAGTAAACCAACAAGATCCTAGTGTTAAATACTATGTCAGTGATGACAACTCTAAAAAGATACGTAATCGACTAAATACCGTTATTTCTAATATACTCTTTGGAATTATTCTATTAACACTTCTTCTTGTTGTGCTTGTAAACTATAGGATGTCAGCTATTATTGCTATTGGTATTCCAACTTCATTTATAATAGCCTCAATTTATATGTACCTTTTTGATTACTCTATCAATATGATCTCTTTAGAAGGTGTATTAATTGCATTGGGAATTGTAGTTGATGATGCTATTGTTGTTGGAGAAAATATTCAAAGATATATAGACAAAGGAATGGAAGTTAAAAAAGCTGCTCTTAAAGGTGCCAAAGAGATGGTTGAACCAGTAACAATAGCTTCTCTTACTACTATATTTTCCTTTCTTCCAGCTTTGATGATTTCTGGAACTTTAGGAGAGTTTGTAAAACTTATTCCTATAGCTGTTTCTGCTTTGGTAATTGCTTCTTTAATTGAGTCTTTTATCTTTCTTCCAATACACGCGGCACATACATTAAAAAAAGATACAAAAAGTCTCTCTTGGGAAAAATTAGATAATCTTTATATGAAACTTATTACTAAGCTTATGCACTATAAGAAGACATTTATCACTACTTTTATAATTCTTGTTCCTCTTTTAACTGTTGTAGGCATACAGACTTCAAAGTTTCAGATGTTTCCAAAGTTTGACGCAACAAATGTAAAGATATCTTTGAAAGCCAATAAAAATACAAAAGTTGAAGAGACTGAAGAGATCTTAAAAAATATAGAGCAAGACCTATTGAAAATAAAAGAGGAACTCTATATTAGAGATATAATTTCTACAGTAGGATACAGACAAGATAGTGCAGGAAATAGAGAAAACTACTCTTATGTAGCATCAATCACACTAGAACTGTATGACACTGTTCCGATGAATGTAGTGGAGAAATATATCACTCCTTATCTAAGCTTTTATGATAGTACAAAAGAAGAAATAAGAAAAGAAAAATCAATTGTAACATCAAAAAAACTTCGAAAATTCTTACAAGAGAAAAACTATAAAAAACAATTTAATCTGGTAGACATCTCTGTTGTAGAAAGACGTGCAGGACCGGTTAAGAGCGATCTTAAAATTGGATTGATTTCTAATAATGATGAAAAAATACTTTTAGCATTAAATTCTCTAAAAGCAAAGCTAGAATCAATGGATGGGATTAAATCTGTTTTGGATAACGCCCATCTTGGAATTTCTGAAATAAAACTAAGTGTCAATAGTTATGGTGAATCATTAGGGGTTACAGAACAGTATCTAGGTCAGGTTCTTTCCAATATGTTTCTTACAAAGAAAAAAGGAACAGCACTAGATGATAGAGATCTTTTAGATATAACTATCGAATCTATAGATAAAGATAAAATAGAGACTCTTCAAAACTTTAACTTTCCTCTTCAAAACGGTACATATGTGTCATTAAAAGATATTGTTGAATTTAAAACTGTTGAAGCTTTTGAAAAGATAACAAAAAATAAAGGCGAAAAAACGTTTTATGTTTTTGCAAATGTTGATCCACAGGTACTTACAGCTGGAGAAGCACTTGATAAACTAGAAAATACTTTAAACAAAATAAGACAAAGTGGAGTTAAAATCTCATTTGAAGGTGCTAAAAAGAAAAACCAAGAACTTGCATCAGACATGATAGCTGCCGCGTTATTGGCATTTACTCTTATCTTAATATCTTTACTTTATTTATTTAACTCTTTTAAAGAGACTTTTGCAGTTATTAGCGTTATTCCTTTTTCTATATTAGGTGTCATTATAGGACATAAAATTATGGGACTAAATATGATGATGCCTTCTGTAATTGGAGCTCTTGGTCTAGCAGGGGTTGTTATTAATGATGGTATTATTATGATGACTTACTTAAAAAGAGCTGTATCAATTCCAGAACTCCTTGAACTTGCTTCAAGAAGACTAAGACCAATTATTTTAACAACAGTGACAACTCTTATAGGTTTAACAACCCTTATATTTTTTCCATCAGGAGAAGCAGTTATATTTCAGCCTATTGCAATTTCATTAGGATTTGGTCTTGCTTGGGGAACTGTTCTTAATCTATTGTATCTACCATCACTATATGCTATTTTCTCAAGAAAAAAGCTACATGATACAGACACAAAGTATTAGAAAGTAGTTTTATAGTCCGTAAATTTCAGGATACTGATTTTTCCATCTTTTATGAAGCCAGAAATACTCTTCTGGCTTCTCTCTAGCCATCTTTTCAGTGATATCTGCTTGAGCTTGTGTCAGCCTTAATATATCAGCC
>JAOXRY010000388.1 GCA_025800305.1 Campylobacterales bacterium
TTTCTAATAACCTAGCTTCCTCTAATTCTTTTTGGTATTTTATATCCTCTTTTTTACCTGTAAAAAGTGTTCTATTACTACATATTTCCCTTCTATTATTTTGGTAAATATAGTTATATTTAAAGCAACTTTTCAGATCACTCTCAATATTTTTTGTTGACTTATTTTTTGGAACTTTTAGAGTATAAGTCACTTTTGCCTTATCACTGTCACCAATATAAACATCGTAACCATAACCCTTTTTCTTAGGTGGGGTTTTTTCTCCATTTGTTTTAAATGAGTCTGTATCAGCAGTAGAATAATTTGGAACATGAGTTTGATAGACCAACTCTTTTATCTCTTTTTTTCTTCCTTTTCTTGTTTCAAAAAGTGAGGTAATTTTTACCCATTTTGAATTGTTTTTCTCTTCTATCTCACCTTTTTGAAAAGCTCTTGTCTCTTCATTTTCAATGGTATTTCTATAGACCATAACAAAAGGTAGATGCTGGTCTTTTTTTGTTTTAAAAGTAATCTCAAGGTCGTCTTGTTGGATATTAGTTAAGGTGGAAAAATAGTCCATTGCTATTGCATTGTCATACCAAAAAGCAAATCCTACAAAGAGATTATCAGTTCTTCCATATCTTTTTACAGGAGTCTCATTAAAGAACATTGAATCACCATTTGTGTGTCTATTTCCACCAAATGTCCCAACAGAAATCGACTGCTCTTTTCTTGAATGTTTTTTAAATGAAATCTTTACATCATGAGTATTTGTAACCCTATCAAGACCATCATAAATAATGATCTCTTTATTTGATTTAGATTGATTTTTATAAACAACAACCAGTGTCCATCCTGCAAGTGCATATTTTCCCTCTTTGATGTAATTATTAGAGACCCAGACCTTTCCTTTATGATGGTTTTTCAAATCATTAGTAATATCTTTTACACCAAGATAGTAGTAGTCATCCTTATAAATATCATCTGCATATACTGTTTTATATCTTTTCTCATAAGGCAGTTTTACCTTTACACTCTCTTCCCCATTTTTGGCAATACTCTTAGTTGCACCCCACCAATAGAGCTTTGCATACACTATTTTTTTGTTTTTATTAAGACCTAGCCAACCATAAGAGGAGTTTCTAGTTGTGTGATCATTATCTAGATCTTTATACTTCATTCTATGTCTATCTATTCTAGAATTTTCCAGCAGAGTTCCACCTATAGATCTTACATCACCTTTTAAAATATCTCCATAAGTCATAGTAAATTTTTCTGATGAAAAAACTGACGTTAACAGTAGTAAAAATAAAGCTAAAAACCTGTTTAATTTCATGGTAAAAATATCGTCAAAAATGATTTTTTTTGTAGTAAAAAATCCTTTTATAGAAAGGTTTTATTAGGTTTTTTTCTATTTTATTTAAGTCGGTTAATTTTTATCAATTCCAAAGACAAATTTCGCACTTCCACTGACTAATGTTACTGTTTTTGTACCTGTCTCTTTTACATAACTTACATCAACAATTGCACTTCCATCTGGAACAACTTTATCCTCTCTGGATACATTAATAACTTCTCCAACTTTCATAGAATAAGAAGTTAGATCAGATTCTTCAATAGGAGTTGTACATCCTATAAATAAAAATGAAATTATTGCCAGAGTAAATATAATTTTTTTCATCTAAAACTCCATATCTTCTGTTAATTTGGCTCGTATAAGAAGTTCAGTCTCTCCATGTATCTTTCTTATTGTCAGATTACTATCCTCTTCAAACAGTGTTCCTTCTTTTATAACTTGATATTTCACACCGTTCTCTTCAAAATATGCTGTAGATTTTCCATCACTTTGTGTTTTAATTACCGTATCGTAACCATCACTGTAAGATGTTGAAACTCCTCCATCTGCCTCAATTAGTGTGGTCGCACCTGCTTCTTGACACACTGCATTTGAAGATACTTTTACACCATTTGTTTTTACAAATGAAACCTGATGAGATCCAACACCTGACTCTTGTGCTTTAGCTTCAACAAAAACATCCACTCCACTTTTGGCAAATGATGTAGAAGTTTTAATTATAGGAGAACCACTCTCTTCTTCAATAGTTGTCTGTGTTCCTGGGATATCACTTGTCGCTGTTGTTGTTCTATTGCTACTGCTAACAAAAACTGTATGCTCTGTAATTCCAACTTCACTGGTTGTTGCTTTTAAAGTATTATTTCCACTTTCATACAGTGTCTCTATGCCTGTTGGTAAAACAGAAGTTTGAGATCCCTCATAGGCAGATGAAGCATAAGTTGTAATATCTCCAACTTGAACTTTATGAGATAACTTACCATCTAAAACACTATCAACTGTAAATGTTGCATTTCCTGATGAAGATGTTGTTTCAGTAGTGATAAGCCCATTATCTCCATTAGATGTTCTAGTTGGAGCTAAAGAGTTATCAATAGTTACAGTAGAAGTTAGACTTACGCTTCCATCAGAAACTGTAACATCAACACGGTGCAGATCATCTAGTGATGCTGTCACTTCTTTTATACTATTTTTTGTAACAGTCATATTAGTTCCTGCAACTTTACTAAATGCTTCTGTATCAACAATTCCTGTTACTGTATTGGTTGTTGTTTGTGTTCCGCTAATAGATCCATCCCCACTATCAACTAAAATATTGAGACTAATAATTTCTTCATTTGTTGAGCCTTCATAGTTGGAGTTCATATTAATATCCCCATTCTCCTCTATAACGATACTGCTTCCTACAATATTTTGAGAAACAAAGGTAGAAGTGTTATTTAATGTCGTAGTTGTTGAAATTGTCCCATCACTATTAATTACAGCACCAATTTCAACATCCTCTAAAAATTCATTTTTTGTAGATCCTGCTATCACTACCCTATTATCATCTGTTAAAGTAATTGTTGAGTTTGATAATTTCATCTCTACAGTTGATACTTCTTCTGTTCCGTCACCATTAGTTGTAGTTTGAGAAATAACTATATTTCCACCATCATAATAGATATCCATCACGATTTGATTAGGATTTACTCCTGTTGTAATAGTTATATTTCCATCTTCAGAGATCTTATAGTCTGCACCAACTCTATCTACAACAATATTATGGTTATTAACTCCAGAACTGACATTAAGTTCACTAGTGCCATCACTTTCTAACTTCACTGTAGAACTGATAAGAGTTCCACTTCCATTTATCATATCTAAAGAGATAGTTGTAGAGTTATCATCATTTTTTACAACACTGGCACTATCCCCATCAGGTAGATTGATCTGTGTATTCTTTCCTCCTGTTGTATTCTCTTGAATAAAGGTTTCAGTTCCATCATCTTTTGGAATAAACTCACCAGTTGTAGAAGTGTCATCTAAATAATCAACAACCCCATCTCCATCACTATCTCCAGATCCCTCATCTGAGTCAGATACTCCATCTCCATCAGAGTCGATATCCTTATAGTTTGGAATACCATCATTGTCTCT
>JAOXRY010000391.1 GCA_025800305.1 Campylobacterales bacterium
CTTCTAAATCTCTTTATGCCCATTATCTTTTCTATAACTATTGAAGATTTAGTTAGGAAAAAAAAGAAAATAATTATCACTGTAGGTATAAGTCCAAATATTCCCCACATTACTGCATACGCACCAAAAAGAAAAAATAAACCAAGTATTAGGGAAAAAACTATTAACTTTATAAGCTTACCTTCTAAACACTCTAAGTGACAATTTATAAAATCTTCTTGCATATAAGGAATAAGGATCATAAAAAATATAAATAGTATAATTGGTAACAATGGCATACGAACACTATTCAAAAATTTCTTTAGTTCTTGTTTATGTTTGAAAACCCATTTATAAGAACTAATGGCATATATAGAAAATCCAACTATTAATATAATAGGTGTAAATAGAAAATTTAAGATATTAATTGAACTAACAACAATGAATAGAAGAAAACTAACAAACAATACTTTATAAAAAAGATTAAGAAGAGTCTCACTTAATACAACAAAGTCTTTGTTTTTACCCCATTTTATAAAATTTAAAAAACTTTTATTTAAAAAAATATAGGCATTTTCCCAACCATCTCTTTTAAGAGACTCATAGGAAAATACCAATAATGTAATCAGAGAAGATAAAAAGAAATATAATAATAATGCAGTAAATTCCAACAATTACTTATACCTGAATAGGATTAGTTAATTAAACCTATACAGTCAAAGACAGAGTCTCTAACATAAGAAGCTTGACTATTTTCTTCATCTATTTCATGTCCACTTCTTACTAAAATATTATTTTTTATCCCTGCACTTAACCCAGCTTTAATATCACTCTCTTTGTCGCCGATAAGCCATGAGTTTTCCAGATCTATCTGGAAGTATTTTGTAAAATCAAGAATCATTTTTGGAAGTGGTTTACGACAATCACAATTATCATCTGGAGTGTGTGGGCAGAAATTGACACCATTAATTTCAATATTTTCTTCTTTCAGTTTTTTTACCATCCAATCAGTCAGATCTAAAAATTCCCTTTCAGAATAGTACCCTCTTCCGATTCCTGATTGGTTTGTAATTACAAAAAGTTTATATCCATTTTTTGCAAAAGATTGAAGTCCTTGAAAAAGATTCTCTGTAAACTGAAAATCTTCTTGCTTATAGAGATAATCTTTTTCAATATTTATAACACCGTCTCTATCTAAAAAGACTGCTTTTATAGTTTCTATGATATTCCTTGTTTCTCTTTTAGTATCTTATCTAGAAGTTCAAATACTTTATCACTTCCCTCTTCCATCTCTCTAAAAGCTTCCATCATTTCAGCTACATTTTCGCTATCTTCTTTTATCAGATCAAATACATGATGGGTTCCATTATGAACAACAGAGTGAGGTTTTTCTAGATCTTTGTAGCTTGGTGTATGTCTAAAATGTTCATAACCTTCACCTTCGTTATACCATTTACCTAGTCTACAGTTGTTATGATCCACAAATTTAAATGCTTCTGTTTTTGTTGCAGCGGAAAGATATGTATTTACTTTCCAAATAACGTGATCAAGTTTTGCCAACGACATGAAAACTCTATCTGTTGAGAAACCAAGTTCTCCAAAAGTTTTTCTAATTGCTTCCATCTCTTCTTTTAATACACCATCAAAACCTAAAACTAATTCATTACTTTTATCAATATAGCTTGACATCTCTTCTGATTTATCACTCATTTGAAGTACATCTTGTTGCATTGATTGGATTACAATTTGAATCTCTCCAATTGCCTTGTTTGTCCGCTCTGCCAGTTTTCTAACTTCATCAGCAACAACAGCAAATCCACGTCCATGTTCACCAGCTCTAGCAGCCTCAATAGCAGCATTAAGTGCAAGAAGATTTGTTTGCTCTGCAATATCTTTGATTAAAGAAAGTATAGAACCTATCTCTCCTGCTCTACTTGAAAGACTACTTACACTCTCTGCTGCTTCGTTGGATGTACCATTAAGATTTGATAGAATTTCTACAATTTCATTGGTATTTGAAGATAACTCCTCAATTTTAGACACAACTTCAACAGAAGAGTTTAATGTATCTTTAGAATATGCAACAGAATCAGCCATATTACCTTGTATATCTAGAAGGCCTTTTTTAAGATTTTCGTTTTGATATCCCATCAGTCCACAATAGTTGCCACCTTCATTTGAAGGTTGACTCATATTTATTTCATTGATTTCGTTTTCTAACTCTTCTACTTGAGAAGTTAAATTTTCGTTTTCTTTAGATAGTCTTTCATTTTCTTTTTTTAAAGCTTCAAACTCTATTTTACTTATACTACTACCAAATAATCCCATAGTTATTCCTATAACTTAATTTTATAGAATTGTATCAAAGTAAATTAAATTTATTCTTATGAATGCTAGGCTTCTAATATATTTCTACTGGAAGATATCACTTCTTCTGCTGTTATTTCTTTCATACATTTATGATGTTTTAAAGGGCAAACTCTCTTCATACATGGTGCACACTCAATTTCTGTTTTAATAATTTTACTTTGGCTATTTTTCCATTGACAAGTTTGAATATGATTTGTAGAACCAAAAATTGTTACAGTTGGTACTTGAAAAGCTCCTGCAATATGCATTGGTCCAGAATCATTTGTAATAAAAAGATCTAAAGATGAGATCATTTGAAGAAGTTCATAAATACTTGTTCGTCCCACCATATTTTGATAATTATTAGCAGAATTAAAACTAAGAACAGACTCAATTTTATTACTAATATCTGATTCTTCATTGGTTCCAAATATTACAATATCATAGTCTTTACTAAGATTAAGTGCAACCTCAGCAAACTTATGGGGCTCCCATCTTTTTGCACTTCCATATTTTGCTCCAGGATTAATTCCTATTGTCTTTCTAGGATAGGTATGTTTTTTTCCAACAAAAAGTTTTGTTTCATTTGTTTCATCGCTTTTTCCTGTTATAAAGTTGACTATCGTGTTGTAGATTTGGGCTTGATGTATCTCTTTGTCAAACTTTACAGAGGTTAAAAATAGATTTCTTAGTCTATTTTTTAAACCATATATCTTTTTAACACCAGCAGATTTCAATGAAACCACTGATGGAAAATTATTTTGAAATGTTATTGCAAAATCAAAAGTTCCATGCTTTAATTTTACATTTTCACCTATCTCTCTTAATCTTTTATATCTAAAAAAATGTTTTTTTGAATCATCAGTAAAGGTCTCCAAAACATCAGGATCATGTCTAAAAAGTTCACAAACAGGAGTAGAAGCAATCATCACAATTTCTAAATTCTCATAATTTTTTTTCAAATTTTCTATTGCAGGTGTTGCCATTACAGCGTCACCAATCCAGTTTGGCATTCGGATTAATATTTTCACTTTACTCTATCCCTTATTTCTCAATCATATATATTGGTGAATCACCTAAAATAAAACCATCTTCTTCTATAATTTTTCCTAGAATATTATAATAATTGTACTTTGGATCTTTCTCTATTTTTTCTTTATTAAAAGACCATACAACTAAGATCTTTTTCTCTTCTTTTTTAAAAGTATATCTATACAAATCACCTGTTTCTGTTCTTTCTAATGCTGAGCTATTAAGGGTTTTATTCATAAATTTAAAAGCAAAAAAACTATCTCTTTTTCTAATACCATCTCTAAAATCTATTAATCCAAATCCTGGTGAGAAAAGTTGATGCCAATAGACAGATCTTACTTTTTCTGTTCCTAATGCTAAAAGATAATATCTCACCACATACTTTGTTTGTAAATCTTCTTCTATACACTCATCATTACTTGTAGGAGAGTATTTATCACTATCTTTTAAAGGCCAATTTGTCTCAGTAATATAGATCTTGTTACTTCTAGATTTAAAAGAACTTTTCACCAAGAAAAAAAGAAACTCTATCTTCCCTACTAAATTTAGCCCCATCTGAGTATTTTCAGGAGCTCCTCTTCTATCTACATATAAAAGAGAAGAGACAGAGTCAAATTTAAATTTGAAAAAGTTAAAAAGAGTTCTAATTGTAAGAAGATATTCAAAATCTATAACAGAAGATCCAATAAGTTGAATATCAAAATCTTTTTTTACTCTCTCTACTACTTCCAAATTAGAAAGGTATTCATTAGGGGTGTAGTATCCCCATTTATAACGGTTAATAGCCACACCAAACTGGAATTTTTTTGTATAAGGGGTCAAAGTTTTAAAAACAATTTTCAACACTTCTTCTAGTTTTTTTTCATCTTCTACAAGATCTCTTGATTGCATTAAAACAACAATCAAATCTTTACACTTTAAACTTTTAATAAAATTTTCATAGTGTTCTATTTTCTCAATTTCCCAAAGTGGAACTCTTACTGTTAAAGTTTCAACCTCTAGCTCATTGATAAGTTCAGGTGTCTCTTTTGGATACTTATCCAAATTCACCGCTATGCCAAAGAAGTTTTCAACTTTGATTTTTTTTCTCTTTGAGATCTTTTGAAAAATCAATCCATATAAATAGCCAAGAGGATAAAAAACAAAAGCCAAAAGAACAATCTTAATCATCTCATCCCACTGAGATAACCTAGCTTTTTTCTTTTTGACTGGATCTCTATCTACATAAGGCTGATCAGAGTGAGGATCCCAATTTACTTGATTATTCAAAAATTAATGCCTTCTACTATTGATAAAAAATCTATCAATTCCATCAGCCATACCTTTTGCAACCAACCTTTGATAGTGGCTATTTTGAAGTCTTAAACACTCTTTTTTATTACTCATATAACCAACTTCAACAAGTGCTGCAGGCATCTGAGCACCAACTAAAACCCAAAATGGTCCTTTTCTAACACCTCCATCACGAATGTCAGAATAACTTTTCTTTAATTTATCTAACATTCCTCTTTGTAAATCAATTGCCAACTTATTTGATGTGATTATCTTTTCTCTATTTAAGAAGTTCAAAAACATCTTTTGAGACTTCCATCCCATCTCATTCATCTCATAGGCATTTTCTTTTGCTGCTGCTCTTTTTGCTCTTGCTGTTTTAGCAGGAGATAAAAAATAGACCTCCAATCCTCTTGCAGTTCTTCTTATGGGACTTGCATTGGCGTGAATAGAGATAAATAGATCTGCTTTTTTCTTATTTGCCATGCTTGTTCTATTTTTTAATCTAACGTACCTATCTCTTTTTCTTGTCATATAGACTTTATAGCCTCTTGATTTTAACTCTTTTTCCAATCTTTTGCTAATACTTAAAACTACATTCTTCTCTTTATATCCATAGCCCACTGCTCCACTATCACGTCCACCATGTCCAGCATCTAAAACAATAACTTTAGTTTTTACTTTTTTCTTTTTTTTGTATAGAGTCTGTTTATTTGGTTTATTCTCTATAATTTTTGTATTCGATTTTTTTTGAGGTAATGTATTTTTTCCATCTGTTTCTACAATAAGTTTATTTTTCCAAACTGAAACTTTATATTGTCTCTTATTATTTGATCTTAAAACAATCCTTGCTAAGGCAGTTTTATATTTGGCTAAGGTTATCTGTTTAACAAATTTATTATTGACACGAATGGTTTTATGATTAAAGTCTCCATAAATATCAATAACAAATCTGTTATTTTTCAAAGGAAAAGATCTAAAGTCTTTTTTTCCTAAATTTCTATCAAACTCTATCACTAATTTTTCACCACTAACTCTATACTTTTTATATTCTGGAAGATTTAACATAGAAAAAGAGTTTCTATACTGTTTTACATTCTTTTTTAACACTCTTCCTGTAGAAATAATTCCATACAAGGAGTGATAAACTCCAGATTTACTTTTTACTTTTTTTGATTGATGGTAGGCTTTTTTGTAGATATTAAAAGCAGTAGTAGGATCTTTTTTTGATAATCTGTCAGCTTTTGCCAAATCATCATCGATCCCACCACTAAGATAGGTAGAAACTAATAGTAATAAAACTAGGAGTCTACTCACCATTCATTAATTTGTCCATAAGTTCTTTAACACTTATTAGTTCATTGATTTTCCAACCATTTGTTCCTGTAAAGAAAAGACCAGTTTCTGTATGACCTTCATATGCATCAGCCAATCTATCAGCAACACAAAGACCAACTTCTCTTGCTTCCTTTCCTCTTTCACAAGGAAAAACACAGTTGGAAATACATTTGATTGGAGGTCCTTCTCTTTTATCAACAAGATCTAATAAGTTTGTTCTAATTCCTCTTGCTGGATATCCAACAGGAGATTTTAACAACTCAATATCTTTCTCTTCACAATCTAATAATACTTGTTTAAATCTCTGATCAGCGTCACACTCGTGTGTTCCAATAAATCTTGTTGCCATCTGAACACCAGAAGCACCAAGATCAATCATTTTTTGAATATCGTCTTTATCCCAAATACCACCAGCAGGAAAAACAGGAATATCTCCCCAGTTTTTTGCTTCTTCTACAACAGGTTCAACTAAATTCTCTAATTGGAACTCTTCCATTTCACACTGCTCATACGTAAAACCTTGGTGTCCACCACTTAAAGGACCTTCTAGAATTACAGCGTCTGGAAGTCTTTTATATCTTTTTGACCATCTTTTACAGATAAGTTTTAAAGCCTTTGCAGAAGATACAATAGGAACCAATGCAACATCTGGATAATCAGCCGTAAATTCAGGCATATTCATAGGGAGTCCAGCACCAGTGATAATGATGTCGACTCCCGCTTCACAGGATTCTGTTACTAATCTTCCATAGTCATTAATTGCATAAAGAACGTTCATTGCCAATGGCTTATCACCACAGATCTTTCTAGCATTTTTTACAATTTCAAAAAGTCCTTCTCTTGATCCAAAACTCTCTGCATCTACAGGTCTTCCAAATGCTAATTTTTTCGAGAATTTTTTATCTTGATAATAACCAGTTCCAACAGAACTTAAAACACCAAGTCCGCCCTCTTTAGAAACGTTACCACTTAATCCATCCCAACTAATACCAAGACCCATACCACCTTGAATAATTGGTTTTTCGATCTCATACTTTCCGATTTTAACTGGCTTGAAACTCATATCTTATGCCTCTACTTTACTATTACTTTACAAAATTTACGTTTACCAACTTGCAATACGTATTCTCCGCTTGTTAATTCTAACTTAATATCGCTAACTTTTTCCCCATCGATTTTTACAGCACCTTGGCTCACCATTCTTCTAAGTTCACTGGAACTTGGAGTTACTTTCCCATCAACTGCTGCTTTTCCAATCCAAACAGCTTCATCATAGACTACTTCTTCTAGATCTGTTGGGATTCCATCGTTTTTAAATACATTGTTAAATTCGTTTTGTGCAAAAAGAGCTTTATCTTTATCATAAAATCTTTCTACAATTTCAAGACCTAGATCTTCTTTCACCTTTTTAGGATGGAGCTCTCCTCTTTCTACTTTTGCTTTTAAACTAGCAATGTCATCTAGTGAAACGAAAGATAGAAGCTCATAGTATCTCCACATTAAATCATCTGAGATACTCATAAGTTTTGCAAAAATAGTCTCAGGAGCTTCAGCGATACCGATATAGTTGTTTAAAGATTTACTCATTTTTTGAACTCCATCAAGACCTTCTAAAATTGGCATCATAAGAACTGACTGCTCTTTTTTACCATATGTCTTTTGCAAAGTTCTTCCCATGAGAAGATTAAATTTTTGGTCAGTTCCTCCAATTTCAACATCACTTTCTAAATGGACTGAGTCGTACCCTTGAAGAAGTGGGTATAAAAATTCACTTATAGAAATTGGCGTTTTTGCATTGTATCTTTTTTCAAAATCATCACGTTCTAACATTCTTGCAACTGTTGATAGTGTTGTAAGTTCAACCATTCCTGCAGCACCTAAAGCTTCTAACCACTCAGAGTTAAATACAACTTCAGTTTTACTCTCATCTAAAATCTTGAAAACCTGCTCTTTGTAAGTTTTTGCATTTTCTAAAATTGTCTCTGTACTAAGCTTTTTTCTAGTCTCACTTTTTCCTGTTGGATCTCCAATAGTTGCTGTAAAGTCTCCAATTAAAAACTGAACAGTAGCTCCTGCGTCTTGGAAAGCTTTTAATTTATTAATTAGAACAGTGTGTCCTAAGTGAAGATCTGGAGCAGTTGGATCAAAACCAGCTTTTACGTACCATTTTTTTCCACTTTTAATAGTCTTTACTAATCCCTCTTCATCGATTAGTTCAGAACATCCTCTTTTTATTTCAGCTAAAATTTTTTCCACTTTATTCCTTGTACGCGTCTTTATTTTCTAAAATTTCTATAATTTTAAATTTCTCTTTTAATTTTTTCTTTGTTTTTTCAACAGTTTTATTTGGAAACTCTGCAACAATAATTGTTGTTGTAGGAGAGTCAAGATCTTCTGTTCCAACATGAAGCATATTGATATTTACACCTTCATTGGCAAGAAAAGAAACCACCTCTGCCAAAGAGCCTTTTTTATTATCAAGGCTTATAGAAAGTCTTAAGATTGTATTGTTTACTCCAGCCCATCTAACCTTGACTGCTTTAACACCATCTTCTAGATCTTTTTTCGCATTATCACACTGTTTATGATGGATTATAGCCTTTCCCTTCTTAGAAATAAATGCCACAATATCATCTAAATACTTAGGGTGACAACAGTGATCAAAATGAATTTCATTTACAGCAATATTGGCAGTGATAATAATATTATCAAATTCTAGATCTCTTTTTCTCTCTGGTTTAAACTTAGTAAGTAAAGAAGCTGACTTTTTATATTTTGATAATAATTCATCTAATACACTATTGTTATATGGAATTTTAGAAACAAGATCTAAAAGGAAATTTTTTTCTAGGAAACTTTGAACTTCCTTTTGAGATTTTTTCAAAAATGTTGATAAGATAGAGTAACCAACCAAAGTATCAATCTCTTTTACTCTTTGATTACAAGCGTGTTTTATATAGTTTTTTGCTCTTGTTGTTTTTAACGAACTTATCCAAGTACATCTAAGAATCGGCTTGTCATCTAACAAGATCTTTACAAGATCTCCATTTTTAAGTTTGGTTAAAAGTGGCTGTCTCTTTTTATTAATCAAACACCCTCTTGCTCTCTCTCCAATTTCTGTGTGAATTGCAAAAGCCATATCCAAAGCAGTAGCGCCAGAAGGAAGAGGATAAGTGTCACCTTTAGGTGTGTGAACAACTATTTCATCAGAATAAAGTTCTTCTTTAGCCGTTTCAAAAAACTCATGATCTTGAACTTTACTATCACCGATACCTTTTATCCAGTTGGTTTTTGGAGCAATACCTCCTGATTTATACTTCCAGTGGGCAGCAACTCCAAGCTCTGCTGTATGGTGCATTTTCTTTGTTCTTATTTGAACCTCAAACAATGAACCTTCGTGAAATACAGTTGTGTGGATTGTTTGATAACCGTTCTCTTTTGGAATTGCAATATAGTCTTTAAATCTTGCAACAAGAGGTTTAAATCCAGTATGGATAATTCCTAAAACCTTATAACAATCCATCTCATTTTCAACAATTATTCTCACTGCTAAAAGATCTAAAACCTCATCTATAGAGACACCTTTTCTTTGTAGTTTTAAGTAGATTGAGTATCTATGTTTAATTCTTGATTCTAAACTAAAAAAGTTCTCTGTTAACTCATTGTCATGAAGTTTTGATTCTACTTTAGAAATAAAATCATTAAGCTTTAGATCTATTCTTTGTTCATTTTCTTGTAAAAAACTCTCTATATGCTGAAATTCTTTTGGAAAAATATATCTAAAACTTCCATCTTCTAAAATGTTTTTTAATTTAGAAATTCCAAGTCTATGGGCAATTGGAGCATAAACAACTAAAGTCTCTTCAGCGATTCTTTTTTGTTTCTCTGGTTTTAGAGCATCTAAAGTTAAAATATTATGGGTTCTGTCACAAAGTTTTACAACTAAAATCCTAATATCATCAATTGATTTGACAAGCATTTTTCGAAATGTCATAGCTGAACGCATCAGCTTTTCATCAATATTAGAAGAAGGAAGAAGATTCTCCTCTCTTATTTGATCAATCTTAGTAAGACCATCAACAATATCTTTTATACTCTCACCAAAATTTTCTTCAATATCTTCTATGGTTCTAGGAGTATCCTCTACAACATCATGCAGTACAGCAGCTACAACCATTTCCTCATCTCCACCAAGATAGGCAACAATACAACCAACTAAAATAGGATGAATAATATACTCTTCACCACTTTTTCTATATTGACCATGGTGTGCTTTTGTTGCATACTCTATGGCAAATTGTACTTTTTGATTATCGTTGGTTAAAAGAAGAAGAAGTTCAGAGGCATCTTCTATATTTCTAATGCCTCTTATTTTTGAAGTAAATTTGGTCAAATATTAATCTTTTGAGATTGTGATTAAACCTTCAGCAAACTCTCTTAAAGCGATGTCTGATAACTTTTCATTTTTTATATCACACTCTACTAGTGGCTCTGCACCATTTTGGATCTGTTTTACTCTTTTAGCTACAGAAGCTGTTAATAAGTATCTATCTCCATTTGTTGTTTCTAATGCTTTAGAAACTAATTGTTCTGTTCTCATCATTTGTACCTTTTACTTAATTTTTTATTTAACTATTGAACAGCTTGAGTAATCATTTCTCGCTGTTTTTAAAAGTGAGCCTGGCTCCATCATATTACATACTGCAATCGGAAGTGAGTTATCTTTTGCCAAAGCTATAGATGTGTCATCCATAACTTTAATATTATCTTTTAACGCATCATCATATGTAAGAGTTTCTAACTTCTTAGCATCATCAAACTTTGCAGGATCTTTATCATAAACACCATCAACTTTTGTTGCTTTAATAATCATTTCCGCATTGATTTCAACGGCTCTAAGTGTTGCTGCTGTATCTGTTGTGAAAAATGGATTTCCTGTACCTGCAGCAAAAACCACAACTCTACCTTTTTCAAGATGTCTTTGTGCCCTTCTTGAAACATAAGACTCACAAAATTGCTCCATTTTAATAGCACTTTGAACTCTTACTGGAATCCCTATATGCTCAATTGCTTCTTGCATTGCTAGTGCATTAATAACTGTTGATAACATTCCCATGTGATCACCAGTTGTTCTTCTAATAAGACCATCTTCTGCGGCACTAACACCTCTTACGAAGTTTCCGCCACCAATAACAATACCTACCTCAATACCAGCATCAATAAGACTTTTGATCTCATTACCGATAAACTTTAAAACCACAGTATCGATTCCAAAACCTTGATTTGCAGCCAATACCTCACCAGAAAATTTTACTAATACTCTTTTTGACACTATAGTTTCTCCCTATTTTTAGATCGCGATTATACAGAAGTTGTTATTAAAGAAGATTGAATGGAATAAAAAGTTAATATTTAAAATACCCCAGTAAAAATTGTATTTTTAACTACCTTAAAAAAATCCTAAAATTTGGGATTTTTTAAGGGTGGTTAAAAATTACAACTAAAATGCCATCAAGTTTTTTAATTTTTCAAAGGTTAAAAAACAAAATAACACATAAAGGTGGCGAAGATGAGAGGAAAACTCATAAAATTAGCAGCTGGTAGTTTAGCTGCATTTTTAATTATAGGTTGTAGTTCAAATAATGGTTCTACAGAAGAAAAAACAAATAAAACCAAAGAAATATCTGGTTTTAACTATAGATTAACTTCTGCATATAGTGGACAGGAGATTTCAAACCGTAATATAGAAAAGAGAGAGTTGAAAATTTACACAGGAGAGCTTCTTGCCAAAAATGCTACTTCTGGTGAAACTACGACACATCCATGGTCTGCTTATGTTGATGAAGAGAATTTTAAAGTTACTTCTAATAAAACGATTGTTTTAAAACCAGGTAGTTATGAGTTTAAAATTCTATTAACTAATGGTACTAGCCA
This sequence comes from Campylobacterales bacterium, assembly GCA_025800305.1. Lineage (GTDB taxonomy): Bacteria > Campylobacterota > Campylobacteria > Campylobacterales > SZUA-545 > JAOXRY01. Next base: position 11,905 of record JAOXRY010000391.1, read on the forward strand.
ATATATCAGTGAGACTGTTTATGAGGTTGAGGATGGAAAACAGATAAATATTCCATTTGATTTAAAACCTGTTATTGGTGATGTTATTGCCAATGTTAATGTTATTGATGTATTACCAACTTTTAAATTTAAGTATGATGTTGGAGAATTAGCTGACTATAGTAGTCCTAAAATAGGTATTAAAATTGATGATGGCAATAAGGTGTTTTTTAATATCAATCCTTCTACAGGACTTAGTGATACATATGTAAATATTTCTAATGGTTCTCATGATATCTCTTTAGAATTTTTCAATGGTACTTCTTATATTGGTAGGTCTGCACAGTTTCCAGCTTCTGTTAATGTAATTGATGGTGAGGATATTAATTTAGATTTAGTTGCTTTACATGGTGAGGCTACAGTAGGTTTTAATGAGACAAACTCTACATTAGATCTTACTGTAAATATTCCTTCTCAGATTGTAACTGAGGTTCAAGATCTAAATAATTTAAAGACTATTATTAAATATGCTGGTACTAGTGGTAGTGGAGAGAAAGAGATTACTAATGAGCATCAATCAGGAAGTGACTATAGTAGTTCTACTACTTTAGAGGATATTAAATATGGTTCTCTTGCTTTCTCTTTAGAGTTTATGGATTCTAGTGATAGTGATGAGTTAATTGGTAGTTGTAATGTTGAGGAGTTTATGTTAAATGATAGTAACCAAACTGTTAATTGTGATGTGACTATTAGAAAGAGAAGTACTATTACTGGTAACTTATTAGCTACTGTTGGTCTGAATGTTTATAATGACAAGATGGAGCCAATTAAGGGTGCAAAACTTTATGTTGATGATAAGCTAATTGGTCTTAGTGGTTCTGGTACTTTTGGTACTGATGGTTATTTAAAGCAGTATATGGAAAAGGGTGCAAGGGTTTTAAAGGCTACTAAGGATGGTAAGTTTGGCGATGAGGCTGTTACTCTTTCTACTCTTTCTGTTAATAATGTTGATCTTATTGTTAGTAAGGTTATCGCTCAAAAAAGTTGTAAAGATATTCTAACGTCAGGGAATAGTACAGGTAGTGGCACTTATTCTATTGACCCTGATGGAGATGGTGGTATGGAGCCTTTTGATGTTTATTGTGATATGACCACTGATGGTGGTGGTTGGACTAGGTTTTTAACTTCCCCTTCCCCTAGCCAAGAATACCATGTTGAGGAAAGATTAGCACCAACAATTGGAGTTCCTACATCAGATAGAGAAACACCTTGGAATAAAGAAATACTTATTTCATTAAAAGACATGAAAACAAAAATGAAAATAAATAACAATAAACTTAAGTGGCATTTTACTCAAAATAAAATAGGAATTCTTTATAGTGGCTTTAAAGATAATTATAGATTCTCATGCCTAGAAGGAAATTGTAAGTCTGCAAGAGGAGGTCAAGCAGGTTATGTTTTTGCATATAATGGTGGTTCTGGTGGCTGGTTTAATATAACAGATGTTGGAGGGTGTTCTACAAAGGCGGGAATTTATTCAGCCTATAATTCTGGTTGTGGCTCCTTGGCTGCTGGTCATGGTTATGCAGAAATGTATTTTAGATAAATAAAAATAGAAGAGATTACTCTCTTCTATTTATTTGCTACTTCATCAGATCTAGACATAATTTATCCCATAGGATACAAAATCTCTGAGTGAACCTCATCACATTTTTTTAAAACTTCATCAGTTAATTTAAAATCTAACGCTTTAAAAGAGGCATCTAATTGCTCAGCCGTTCTTGCTCCAATAATAGTTGAAGCTACAAAGTCAAAGTGAATACTCCAAGCTACAGCTAATGTTACTGGACTTATCCCTGCTTCTTTTGCAATCTCTACATATTTAGCCGTTGAATCTAAAGTTTTTTTATTAACAAATCTATCTGCCATAGCTTTCATTCTTGGGTTATTTGAACTTAGATATTCACCAAACCTTGAATCTTTAGGAACAAACTCACTATTATATTTCCCACTAAGAACACCTCCACCAATTGGAGAATAAGGGAGTAAGGAGATATCTTCTTTTCTACAAACTTTTGCCAACTCATCTAAAAATCTTCTATTTAAAAGAGAAAAATTATTTTGGATAGATTGAAATCTTGGTAATTCTTTATATTTTGCTGTAGTATTAGCTTTAGTTAAGCCATAAGCTGTATCATTAGAAGTTCCTAAATATCTTACTTTTCCACTTTCTACCAGTCTACTTAAAGCTTCCATTGACTCCTCAATAGGAACAATTTCGTCTGGCCAATGAACTTGATAGAGATCTATATAATCGGTTCCTAATCTTTTGAGACTTCCTTCAACAGCTTTTTCAATATTGTGTCTATCAATCGCCGTAAACCCATGACGAGTAGGAGGAACAAACCAGCCACTGGCAGCTCCAGCAACTTTTGTTGCAACAACTAACGAATCTCTGCTTTTTGTCTTTATCCATTCCCCAAAGATCTCTTCAGTAAGCCCTGCATAATCAGCCCTTGGAGGAACAGGATAAAGCTCTGCTGTATCGTAAAAATTAATTCCTCTATCATAGGCTTTATCTAAGATCTTAAAAGACTCCTTTTTATCAGACCAACTTCCAAAACTCATTGTTCCCATACAGATTGGACTAACTCTTAGTCCTGTTTTTCCTATGAATCTATAGTCCATTTTTTTCCTTGAATACTAAATTTTTACTAGTTTTTTATATTTTTTGATTTTCTTTATCGCCCAATCATAGTGGCTTGATGTTGCTGAAACCAAATAGGAGCCTAGTGAAGTTGTTCCTGTCCATTTATATCTCTTTTTTTCAAAAAGTTCTTCATCTGTATGTTGAGTAATTATTACTTGAAGATCTTCAAAAGAGTTTTTGATCAATTTATCAACTTCTTGATAGCTGCTACTTTGATATTTTTTCCAAATATTCTGATTTAGATCTGGAGTTGTTTTCCAGGTATAGCCTTTTGCTGGTATATCAGGTTTTTCTCCTGACATTCCAACTTTATACCAATCTAAAAACATCAAATGCCAGTGGTGAAGATGGGCTAAAATATCTCGAATATTTTTATCCCTATCTTCAAAAGGGATTTTTCCATGAAGTATTTCATCTTTTCCCAATGATTTTATTAGGTCTAACATATCTTCAAAATTTTTTTTACTTAGATCTAATAACTCTTTTTTTGTTTTTGGTCTTGCCATTAAACATCAATCTCTTTTAAAATCATCCTCTATACGAACAATATCATCTTCACCAGTATACTCTCCAACTTGAGCTTCTATAAGAACAACAGGAATTGTCCCTTCATTGGCAAGTCTATGAACCTCACCCATTTTGATATATGTACTTTCATTAGGTCTAATTAGTTTTGTCTCTTCCCCAACTGTCACTGTTGCCGTTCCACTTACAACAATCCAATGTTCATTTCTATGGAAGTGTTTTTGAAGGCTCAACCTCTTTCCAGGTTTTACAACAATTCTTTTAATCTTATACCCTTCGGTATCTTCTAAAACTGTATAAGTCCCCCAAGGTCTATGGGCAGTTTTATGGATATTATGAAGTTCTAATCCTCTTTTTTTCACCTCAGCTACTGCTTGTTTAACTTTTTGAGATTGACCTTTTTTTGTGATCAAAAGAGCATCAGCAGTATCAACAATAATAAGATCTTCAACACCAATAGCTGTAATTACTTTTTCTTCTTCAGAGACAACAAGATTATTTTTTGCATCAATTAAAATATTGCTTTCATCTAAAGTATTTCCATTTTCATCTTTTGGAAACTCATCTGCTAGTGCATCGAAACTTCCTAGATCTGACCAATCTATATCACTTGGAACTACTTTTACTTTTTTACTCTTTTCCATAACTGCATAATCAATACTATCTTCTGGTATAGCCATCATATCATCGTGAGAGATCCTAATCATCTCATCTTTTTTACTAGACTCATATGCTTTTTTCGAAGCTTCATAGATCTTTGGAGAATATATTTTTAATTCATCAAGGAAAACTCCAGCTTTAAAACAGAACATTCCACTATTCCAGTAGAAATTTCCTTTTTCTAAATAACTTTTTGCTGTTTCAAGATCTGGTTTTTCATGGAAAGCTTTTACATCCTCACCCTCAGATTCAATATACCCGAATCCTGTCTCAGGCGCGTTAGGTGTTATTCCAAAAGTCACTAATGCATCTTCCTCTGCTAAATCTTTTGCCTTTTGCAAAACTTCTTCATAATTTTTCTGATTTTTAATTACATGGTCTGAAGGAGTTACTAAAACAATTTCATTAGGATCAACTTCAAAACAAGCTAAAGCAATAGCAGGGGCTGTATTTCTTCCAACTGGTTCTAATAAAAACTTATTTTCATCAACTTCTAGATCTTCTAGTTGGTCATAGGCTAAAAAATATTGTTCTGCATTCGATACAACAAAAGTTGTTGTACACAAAGAGTTATTTCTTTTTACAGTCTCTTGAAAAAGTGATTGTCCATCAAAAAGTTTTACAAATTGTTTAGGTAAGAGTGTTCTTGAAACTGGCCACAATCTTGTTCCACTTCCACCACATAAAATAATATTAGTCATTTAACTGTTTCCTTATTTAACTTAACTAATTCTTCACAGATTGGTTCAATTTCTAAAAAATCTGCATTAGCTTTTTGTGACAAAGCCTTTTTATTGTTTATAAGATAAAGCTTATCAGCAACTTTTTCTTTTAACTTTTCATACAGTTTAAAAGGTGAAATAATACACTATCCCATCAAGCTAACTGTCTTAGCAATTGCGAAAGTTGCACCAGCACCTACAGCAACCCCATAAAAAGCCAATTTCCAAGCATCATAGCTTGTTTTTCTCATTTCAAGATCTAAACGCTTGTTATCTATCTCTAAATCTTGAACAACCTTTTTAAAATCAGCCTTCAACTTCTCAATTTCTAAGATCTCTTTTTCATCTACCGTAGTCATACCAAACCTCTTATAATTTTGAATGTTAAGCTATTATATCTAAAACCATAAAATCTCTTAAATCTCTATCTCTTTAATAACCCAAGGAAGTCCGCTAACCATAAGCTCATCCATAAATGGTTTAGCATCAAATTGTTCCATATTATACACACCACTCTCTTTCCAAGTACCTTTACATATAAGCTTTGCTCCAATCATTGCTGGAACCCCTGTTGTATAACTTACTGCTTGTGCTCCTGTCTCTTTATAACACTTTTGATGATCACATACATTATAAATATAGACCTTCTTTGGCTTGCCATCTTTAATTCCATCAATCACACAACCAATATTTGTTTTCCCAACAGTTCTTGGTCCAAGGCTTGCAGGATCTGGCAGAAGCTCTTTTAAAAGTTTAATTGGAACTATTTTCTGACCATCAACTTCAACCTCATCAATACGAAGCATTCCAACATTTTCTAGACACTTCATATGTGTTAGATAGCTCTCACCAAATGTCATAAAGAATCTAATTCTTTTAAGCCCTTTAATGTGCTTTACAAGACTCTCCATCTCTTCATGGTAAAGAAGATAACTATCTTTCACACCAACTTCTGGGTAATCCCACTCCATTTTGATTTCCATTGGGTCAGTCTCAATCCACTCTCCATTCTCCCAATATCTTCCTTTTGAGCTTACTTCTCTTAGATTGATCTCAGGGTTAAAGTTTGTAGCAAAAGGATATCCATGATCTCCACCGTTACAATCTAGAATATCTATTGTATGAATCTCATCAAAAAGATATTGATCTGCATAGGCACAAAAAACATTGGTAACACCAGGATCAAAACCAGATCCTAAAAGTGCCATAATCCCTTTATTTTTGTATTTTTCATCAAATGCCCACTGCTCTTTATACTCAAATTTTGCAGTGTCTGGATGCTCATAGTTTGCTGTATCAAGATAGTGAACACCTGTTTGTAAACACGCTTCCATAATTGTTAGATCTTGATAAGGAAGAGCGATATTTAAAACCATATCTGGTTGGATTTTTTTAATTAATTCAACAAGTTCGGGTACATTATCTGCATCGACCTGTGCAATATCAATATTTTCAACTCCCACTTCATTTTGCAGAGCTTTACAACTCTCCAACCTTCTTGAAGCTAAAGTTATCTTTTTAAATGTATCTCTGTTTTCCACACACTTATGAACAACAACACGACCAACGCCACCAGCACCAATGATTAAAATGTTTGACAACTTTTCTCCTTACTTTAAGATCTTATAGAGTTTCTCTTCACTTTTAAGTCTTACCACAAACTCAACTCTTCGAGCTTTCTCTCTATCTTCCAGCTTGGCAAAAGCCATACCGTTTGCTCTAAAAGTTTTTTCTATCCAATCTCTATTGTTTATCACTCGTTTACTTTCCAAACTATAACAATAAGACAGGACCTTGAAAGCTCTTTTTTGTGAAAGCTCCATATTTTTTAAGTAGATCTCCTCTTTTGAAGAGCTTTTTCCCCACTCATCAGAGGTATGTCCCTCTATTAAGATCTCAACAATTTCATCTTTAAATTCTTTGGCGGTAATTATACTTAAAAATCTTGGAAAAAACTCCTCTAAGACGGTTTTAAACTCATCTTTGATTTTACTTTGATTTATTTCAAAGAGCACCTTTGGGGAGTGAAAGACTATCCTATTATCTTTGGTAACTGTTGCCTCCCACTTTTCCAAATCGTTTTCAAACTCTTCATAGATAGCTTCATTAAGATTTACTTTATCATCTCTATAGCTTTTAGCAACATCTTCCATCTGCTTCTTCTCAGACTCAACCTCAATCATAAACCCAATAGCAATAAAAAGAAAAACCAACATAAGCCCTGACATCATGTCAGAGATACTTATCCACTCACTACTCTGCTTCAGGTTTTTCCCTTAATTTCTCCACTATGGAAAGTACAGTAGCAACACTCATCCCAACAATAGAAGTAAAAAATGCTGTTTTCAAGCCAACTAAAATATCATTGACACTATTTATAATATCTGATGGATTAAACCCTTGGAGACCAATGAAGATACCAACAAAAGTTCCAAGAACCCCAACGCTCACTATTTGACTTTTAAGATCTTTTCCTGTTTTTACATCGATAATTAGAAGAATAAATATGATTACTACAAAAGTCATGTTGACGGGATCTAGCAACACATCAAATAAATTACTATTACTGACAACAGAGCTTTCATCATTTGATGTTTTTTTATCGCACTTACTTAGTGTAATAATATCTCTATTTTTAGAAACTATTTTTTTACTAATTCCGTCAATATTAGACAACTTTTCTATAGATTCAAAACATCCGTTAGATTCTCTATGTTTTATAATTTTTT
>JAOXRY010000426.1 GCA_025800305.1 Campylobacterales bacterium
AGAGAGAAATTTAGATTATCTAAATTGGCATTCAAACCAGTAAAAGATACATTTTCGTTGTTTTCTTTTTTTCACAACAACTCGATACATAAATAAGAACAAACAAGAAAGACGAAAACAGAGCTGATTTTTTGGTGTGTACTATGGCAAATCTTTTCCTTTAGGAATTTAATTGCATTTCGGATTTCTTTCTTTTTAAGGTGTTCTCTCTATAGATCCAGATCTGCAGGAGAATGGATATGTCAATCATAATCTGGAGACAACCACAGATTACGAATTGTAAAGGAGTTTCTCGCAGGAAGAAGTAAGTTGTTTTAAAAATGTCACCACATGTCCACATAAGAACCATGTTAACACTGTAATAGGATAAACTAAATTAGTTCTAATGAAATGAAAAATTCTTTTCCTTCCTGTTTTAGTACTTATAGTAAACTAGTATACTAGCACTAGGTAGTACAAGTTTGGTATAACAAAGACACATATCATATTTTTTATCCCTTAACATTAGAGTTGGTACACCGCCGATTTATCAACCTCCATGATCTTTTTGGGAAAGCCGGAGGCACAATAGCGATTTTTTCCATTTTTACTGAAGACAGCAAGATAAAACGAAGGAAATGGGGGGAAAAGAAAAACTCTTTGTTGTAATAAATTTTTAATACAAGACCCAAAGTATGGACTATTTTTCTCACTAAATTATTCAAAGTAAAGGA
>JAOXRY010000223.1 GCA_025800305.1 Campylobacterales bacterium
TAGTAACGCTACAGCTTCTCATCTAGTATATTATCAAGGGCACGTCTATGTTGTCGGTGTAGATTGGAATGATAGAGCATCAGGTTATGTTGTTAAGATAGATAGTTCCAATGGTAATAAGATATCAACAATTAGATTTAGAACAACTTCTTCCAATGCTCAAGATGCTAGATTGGCTGTTGATGATTCTGGTATTTATGTCTCTTATGGAAATGAAAAAACGGCTAAATATACCCATAATGGAGAATATGTAAGAGAAACAAACTACATAACAAATATAGTGTCCAATGGAAACTACCTTTTTGGTAACTATAATGGTAGTATCAAAAAATTTAGCAAAGATTTAGTTTTTGTTGAAGATTTAGGAATAACATATGATCTTTTGGATGTTGATAAAGAGCGAATTTTACTAAAAGATAGTGCCAATGTGTATGTGTACGATTACGCCGATGGAAGTAAAAAATATGAACCCGGCTTTTCCAGTGATACTTTTAGCTTAATAGGAACAAATATTACCAATGATATAACTGTGAATATTTCATCTACTAATCCTAATGTTTTAACTATCTCTCCCTCGACTCTGACTTTTACATCTTCCAATGGATCAATTCCACAAACAGTAACAATCAGTGAAGGAATCGGAGGAGGACAAGTTGTTGTAACTATCAGTGGAACAGATGGTTCTAACCACATAATAACGACTTTTGATGTGACAGTTGGTGGAGAACTGGCACCAGAATATAATGGTCACGAACCTAATTGTGATTCTGGAACTGCAATTGATATGACAGATAGTGTAGAGGTTTCTTTATCAAAAGGATTTAACCTTCTTTCTCTGCCAAGTAATAGTACATATACAAAAAAACATCTTTGTTATCTTTTTGGACAGGTTAATCAAATCTCAGGAGAAGAGGATTATTTAACAACTTTTTCTAAAGATATAGGTTGGGTTTATTTTGAAAGAGATAAGAAGAGAAAAGCTTCTTATATGTTAGAACTTGATAGTAAAGATGGATTCTGGATAAAGTCTATTGAAGAGAGAAAAATAAAGCTTCCAAATAGTAAAGATTTTACTGATGAGAAAATAAAAATTACAGAAGGTTGGAGTCTAATCGGGATTCACTCAGAGAAATCACCAAAAGAGTTGGTTACAATGTTGGAAAAAGATAACCCAACTAAAATAGTTGACACTCTATGGACTTATGAAAAAGGGGCTTGGAAAATCCATATTCCAAATTCAGTCATTGATGGAACAACAGCCACATCAATTCCAAGAATAAGTACAATTAAATCAACAGAAGGTATTTGGGTACGAGCAAGGAATAAATAGTATTTGAATTTATTAGAATCGTTAAAAAAACTTCCTTTTTCTTCAGGTGTGTATCAATACTTTGATGAAGAGGGAAAACTTCTTTATGTTGGAAAAGCAAAAGTTTTAAAAAACAGAGTAAAAAGCTACTTTAACTTTACACCAAATTTAAGACCAGCAGATAAATTAAGCCCAAGAATCTTTAAGATGGTAAGTGAGGTAAAAGATCTAAAAATCATCGTAACTGATTCAGAACAAGATGCTTTGATTTTGGAAAACTCTTTGATAAAGCAGTTAAAACCAAAGTATAATATCTTACTTAGAGATGATAAAACCTATCCATATATCTATATTCGAAATGATGATGACTATCCAAGGTTTGAAATAACAAGAAAAGTTGTAAGAGGAAAAAATATTAAATACTTTGGTCCTTTTGTCCGTGGAGGAAGTGATATTTTAAAATCTCTTTACGAACTTTTCCCATTGGTACAGAAGAAAAATTGTATCAAAGGAAAACAAGCCTGTCTTTTTCACCAAATAGAAAAATGTAAAGCACCATGTGAAGAGAAGATCTCAAAAGATGAATATAGAGAGATTGTTGAAGTTGCGACCAGTTATATAAACAACAAACAAAAGATCTTAAAAGAGTTAGAAAACAAGATGGTTTATTACTCTGAAAATCTCAATTTTGAAGAAGCAGGAGAGATACGAGATAGGATTGTCAGCATAAAAGAGAGTGTTGTTGATAGTAGTATTGACTTAGCTTCTATTGAAAACTTTGATGTTATTGCTATTGGAGTTAGTGAGAAAAGAGCTTGTTCTGTAAGGATGTTTATCCGTGGGGGAAAGGTTATATCATCTACCCATAACTTTTTTAAATTTGATTTTGGATTTGAGAAAGAGGAAGCTTATGAGAGAAGTTTTTATGCTTCTTATTCTGCTGATGTTCCTCTTGTTGCCAATAAGATCTATCTCTATGAAGATATAGAAGATAAAGAGACCATTACGAAATGGCTTAGTGATAAGTTTGGAAAAGAGTTTCAGCTTGTTGTGCCTCAAAAAGGTGCTAAAAGAAAGATTGTAGATCTAGCTTTTAAAAATGCCAACGAACTGCTAAAAATGGAAAAAGGCAAAGAGAACACAGAAGATCTAATAAAAGAGTTCTTTGGTTTTTTAAGATCTCCCAATCGTGCTGAGGTTTTTGACAACTCCCACCTTGGTGGAAAATATACTGTTGGTGCGATGGTTGTCCATGAAGATGAGAAGTTTGTTAGAAGTGACTACAGACACTACAATCTAGAGGCTAAAGATGAGTATGGACAGATGAAAGAGGTCTTAATAAGACGTGCCAATAGATTTGAAGAGAATCCTCCTCCTGATGTTTGGGTCATTGATGGTGGTAAGGCTTTGGTAGATCTTGCAAAATCTGTTCTAGAAAGTGTTGGTGTGAATATTGATGTTATTGGTGTTGCCAAAGAAAAAATTGATGCCAAGGCTCATAGGGCAAAGGGAAGTGCAAAAGATCTTCTCTATTTTAATGATGAGGTGTATAAGCTTAGTACAAATGATAAAAAACTCCACTTTTTTCAAAAATTAAGAGATGAAGCTCATCGTGTTGCAATTACCCACCACAGAAAGGCTAGAACAAAAGGAGATTTAAACGTTAAGTTAACTGATGTTGAAGGGATAGGAGAAGCGACTGTAAAGAGACTTATAGACTATTTTGGAACTTTTGAGAATATTCAAAAAGCTTCATTTGAAGATCTCAATCTAATAATTGACAAGAAAAAAAGTGAGAATATTATAATTTATTTCAATAAAACTTCAGTTAATAAAATTAATGATATTATTTATCAAAAATAAGTTCCACAAAGAATCAATATTAATCAATGATTAAAAATATAGAAAAGTAGGACTAATAAAACTGCTAAAAAAAGAAAAGGG
>JAOXRY010000227.1 GCA_025800305.1 Campylobacterales bacterium
GTCTTATCTCTGATAAAATGGGGTATGTCCACATTGTAGATCTTGTTGACGATGAGATTGAGATGCAGCCAATCTATCAGTCAAAAGAGGTTGTTACCACTTTTAAAGTTATAGATGAAAAAATATTTTTCCTTTTTGAACATGGAAAAATCAGCTTTATAGATATTGCAAAAGATAGAGCAAAACTTTTAAAAAACGTAGAAGATGATGATATAGCCCAAATCTATAAGGCTGTTGGAGACAACCCTATACTACGTTTTGGTATAGGAAACGTTCTAGATGCCCATGATGAAAAATACCATAAAAGATTAGAACTAGCCATTATTGAAATTGCCAATGGGAGTCCAGATAAGGCAAAACAGATTATGGGTAATACTCTAAACTCTGAAGCCCATAGAGAAAGATTTGAACAGATTTTACAACACTCTAAAAAAGTAACTGAGTTTTATAACGCTGTAAGACAAGTAAATTATCAAAGAGCTTATGCTATGGCAAATTCAATGGATCTTTTAAAAAAGCTAGTCTTCTTCGATAAAATGGAAAAAAGCTTTGAAATAGCTTTTAATAGAGCATTGGAGCTTCTTATTAAAAAGAAAGATCCAAAAGCAGCAAAAGAACAGTTTTTGGTGTTTTCTAAAGTTCCTTCTAAGTCAAAGATTATTAAATCTCTTTTAGCTCATCCTGAAAAATTTTCTATGGCAAAGAGAAAGCTTAGCGAAAAAAAATATGATCATTTTGCCCAACTGGTCAAAACTTTTAAAGATCTAGAAAATGCTCCTTTTTATAAAAAATATCAAGACTTAAAAGATAACATGATCCACTCATTTGTTATCTCTATGTCAGAATGTGACTATAAAAAAGCAGGGCAATATTGTAAGTTTTTAAAAACAAATTTTCCAGAATTAGTTGAGGTTCTTATTGATGACTTTGAAAAGTTAGAAATTATTGACAAATTTGAAGAGTTTATAGAAGGAAAAAAATTTGGAAAAGCCATGGATTTAGCCAGTGAAAACTCTTTTCTTTTAACAAGTGACAGCTATAAATCTCTTAATAATGTGGTTTCCACAAGAATGGACAGTGCTATGATTCTTGCTTACAAAGGGGAATTTAAAAAAATGCATACACTTTTAAAACCTTTTTTAGCCAGTGATTTTTCAAAATCTAAAGCACTTGATATCTATAAAATCTACTACTTAGAGCAAATAGAAAAAAATGTCATGAAACTTAGCCTCCAACACTGGAAAAATGCTATTAAAAACTATATAGCAAGATTTGGTAAAGATGAGCAAATCATTTTAATTGGAAGAAAGTACGATAAAGACAAAATTTTAATGGGTTATGAAGATGGAATAAAGGGAAACTTTTTAAACTGTAAGCTTATTGCCAGTGTATTCCATCATTAAAGATTATTAATTCTCAAGTTTCTAACAGACTACTCCAAAAACTAACTGCTCTTTTAAACATTGTTAAGTTAGCTTTTCATTATTTCGTAAGGTCGTCTAATCTTTTCTATAAAGTGGTCTACACTTAAATTTCTGGACTCTCTTGCAAACTCTTTACCTTGAAGAAAAACAAGAACTGTAGGGGCTGTGAATACGCTAAAATAGGCTGAAATATCAGGGTGTTCACTACTATCAATATGAACCAATTTGATATCAGGAAAGTTCTCTGCAAACCTCTCTTCTAGTTTGGGTCTTAAAACGTGACAAACCCCACAAGCTGGAGCAGAAAAATATACCATCACCCCAACCTCTTTTTCCAAAAGGTTGTTTACTTCTTCTAATTTTATTCCTCTTCTCCAACATAAGTTAGCTTGATACAAGTTGTATCGTCTTCTGTTTTCTTAGACTGGATCTCTTTAATAAGTGTGTCTAGGATATTTTGATCTATTAAAAGTTTTTTAACATCTCCATCAAAGTCATTCCACTCCTCTTCTGTAATCCCATCACTATAAACTATCATAGATTTAAAATCAGAAATTTCAACCTCTGTAGGTTTTAATGGCATACTCCAAGGCATAATAGGAAGATTATTAGCTTTTAATTCAACCATTTTTGCACCATCCATAACATATGTTGGATACATACCACCATTAACATATCTTAGTTTTTTTCTATCCGCAGAAATATGAAAAACTGTATAAGAAAGTTGCTCTTCCTCTGCAAGAATTCCCTTTAAACTTTCCAGTAGTTTTCCTAAAAGTTCATCTAAATTATCAACAACATTCACCGCTTGTTTTAAAATTGTAGTAGCTGCAAAAACTGTTAATGAAGGCTGAATTCCATGTCCCATTCCATCTAGTAGATAAAGAAAGATAGAGCCATCTTTTTGTTTATGTATTGAGTAAAGATCTCCACAAAGAATATCTGAAGATCTATAAAGAATATAATCTTTCCAATCTGGATCTTCTTTTAGATCGTTTGTCACTAGACCTTTTTGTTTATTGTATGCTTTATTTTGCTCTTCTACAGCGTATTCATGAAGTTCTGTAATCTCATCTTTTTGCTTATTTGTCTCTTCAACAAGCTCGATAATTTCCAAGTTTTGATACATTCTTCCAATGAATTCTTCTTTTGTAAATGGCTTTTTAATAAAGTCATTTGCACCATTTTTCAAAAACCTTGAAGAAACATCACCCTCTTGTTCTGAAGAGATAACTATAACTGCCATATGATCTTTACTAAACTTCTTTCTTACATTCTTTAAAAATTCAAAACCATCCATATTTGGCATATGATAATCTGTAAATACCAACTTAATATCTGGGTGTTCATCTAAGATTTCCAAAGCTTGAACACCATCTTCAGCTTCATAAATAATAAAATGGTGTTGCTGAATAGCTTTTACAACAACTCTTCTAGAAATTTTAGAATCATCTACAACTAAAACTTTTACACTTCTATTTTTTAATATTTTTTCAATAAGTGAAGTTGCATAAACAACATCATTTAAACCTCTTTTAACAACATAATCAATTAAAGGCTTATCTGCAATTTTTTCTCTAAATTCTTCACTATCATTTCCTGTTAAAACAACTGCAGGGATATTTCTATCTGTAACTAAATCAACGATTTCACCATTGGAAGCATCTGGTAAAACCATATCTAAAATAGCGGCAAAAAACTCATGTTCTGCCAATAGCTTTTCAGCAGCTGCAAAACTGTCTGCCAAATAAGGAGTAAAACCGTCTAGTTTTTTTATATTTTTATCAAGAAGTGCTAAAAATAGTTTACTATCTTCAACAACAAGAATTTTTTTATCCATTTATTGCTTCCCATTATTACAGAATAGTTAATATTTTATCTAACTATAGCTTTTGGATAAAAATTATCTTTTAGGTCAAGCAGCAACCTCTAAAGGTTTGTAGTCTAGGGCAGTGATTGCAACCATCATAGCATCAAGAATTGTTCCTTGTGCCTTCTGTCTTGAAACTATTAGATCTTTAAAATTTTTCTCTTCTGAAGGAGACATTCTAGGCTGACTAAACTGCTCTAAAATAATATTTTTTTCTTCTACTAAATTATTAAGTTGAACCTGTGGAACAGGGGCACTTAAACTTGCTTGTAAATTAGAAACTTTTTCACTCCAGTCAGTATTCTCATCAGCATCACTAAAAAGCCTTGATTCTACATTTTTTTGAGTATAAAGATCTGCTTTATCAGAAGCTTTTGTAAAAATCTGCCATACAAAGTTAGGAACTCCCTTATCTTCATAAGGATTAGGAATATCTGTTTTTGTTAAAGACGCTTCATCAATCATCTTCTCTTGAATTGTTGTATTTCTATAATCATGGTCAACTGGCTTGGAAAAAGTATGAGCCAAGCTACTTGAAGTATTTAATGTACCACCAACATTCATAGCATATCCTTTTGGATACACAAACAAATACTATTCCAAGTTGTTGGAGGTTAAGTTGGGGAGCTATTTACAGGTTAGGAGTTTTTTGGTAATCTTAAGTAACTTGAACCTTAGGAAAAAAATGAAATTTAATCTTAATCAATTCTTATTGGCAGTTTCAGATGCTCTTGATTTTGTAGAAATAACAACACTTGGTGCCACAAGTTTTCATTCTAAAAGAGTTGCGTATATCTCATTGGAACTTGGCAAACTTTATAACTTTTCAGACAAAGAGAAATTTGATTTATGCTCCTTTTCACTTCTGCATGATAATGGACTAAGTGAAGAAAATATTGTCAATGAAGTTGAAAACAGCAATAAACCATCAACCATCAATATTTTAGAACAAAACCCGATTCACTGTAATATAGGAGAGAAAAACATCAAAGGTTTTCCTTTTTTAACAAATGAAACAAACATTGTCAAATACCATCATGAAAGTTATGATGGTTCTGGTGTATTTGGCTTAAAAAAAGAAGAGATTCCTTTAATGTCTCAAATTATAGCTCTTGCAGATACAGTTGATAATCTTTTCCATTTTGAAAACCCATCTTTAGAAAATAGAAAAGAGATAATCCAATTTATTAACGATAAAGAGGAAATTTTTTATTCAAAAACCCTTGTTGAGTATTTTAATGCACTGAGTAAAAAAACATCTTTTTGGTTAGATCTACAGTCTCCAAACTTGGAAAAAATGATTATAGAGAAGCTTCCTCACTTTGATATTGATATAGAATTAAAAGATCTGGTGGATCTTTCTAAAGTTTTTACAAACATAATAGATTCAAACTCAACATTTACCAAAACCCACTCCTCAGGACTATCAGACAAAGTCCAAGAAATGTCAGCTTTCTATAAATTTGATTTTAACAAAACTATGGAACTTCTAATTGCTGCTAATCTTCACGATTTAGGAAAACTAGCTGTTCCTAATAAGATCTTAGATAAAAATGGGAAACTAACTTTAGATGAGTTTGAAACTATTAAAACCCACACATACTATACAAGACAAGCACTAACAAAAATTGATGGATTTGAGAGAATCACCAACTGGGCATCGAACCACCATGAAAAACTAGATGGCACAGGCTATCCTTATGGAATTGATAAAGAGAGTCTTTGTTTTGAGTCAAGATTAATGTCCTGTCTTGATATCTACCAAGCACTTACCGAAGATAGACCTTATAGAGAGGGAATGAACCATCAAAAAGCTTTAGAGATTATGGAGGATATGGTTTCTAAAGGATTTATTGATGGAAAAATAGTTGAAGATATTGATAAGGTTTTAGTATAAAGAGCTGATCCTATCAACTTCATCCCAAGAAAGAGACTTATCTTTTTTCTTAAACATGAAATAGATGTATCTAGCAAACATATCAGTCTCGATATTTACTCTTCTTCCAGCTTCATAACCGATAAAAAGAGTGTTCTCTAAAGAGTGAGGAATAAGAGTTAGCCTAAATCTGTCTTTTTCTACATCATTTACAGTAAGACTGATTCCATCAACTGTAATTGATCCTTTTGGAACAACATATTTCATAAACTCTTCTGGGATTGAAATATAAAAATCCCATGAAGATTTTGATTTATCAACTTTGATAATCTCACCAACACAGTCAACATGACCTTGAACAATGTGACCTTCCACTCTGTCACTAAGTCTCATAGCTGGTTCAATATGGACAGTTCCAGAGTAATTTTCAACAGCAAGAACTTCCTTGCTTTCGTGGGAAAGCTCTACAGTAAAGCTACTATCGTCATGTGCCACAACAGTAAGACAAGCACCATTTACAGCAATACTGTCCCCAACCCCTGCTTTATGTTTTGCTTTTACTTTGAGAAAACCGTTACTAAAGCTTTCTACTTTTCCTAATTCTCTAATAAGTCCTGTGAACAATATTTAACTCCACTCTCGAACAAGTTCGAGAGTGGACTCCTCAGCGGAGAGCTCTCGCAACTAGTTGCTCTATTTCTTGATTTTTATACTTTAAATGTATTAATCTCTTTATCTAAAAGATTAGTTGTTTCAAAGATTGTATCGGAAGCTTTTTTAATCTCTTCAACACTACTATTGTTTGATTGTAAAATTGAATCAATCTCTTCAATATCATTTGAAATTTTACCAATGTAATCACCAGTTTTTACAAAGTTAGTCACAATAACTTCTGTGTCTTCCGAAGC
Organism: Campylobacterales bacterium; assembly: GCA_025800305.1. Lineage (GTDB taxonomy): Bacteria > Campylobacterota > Campylobacteria > Campylobacterales > SZUA-545 > JAOXRY01. The sequence goes on from JAOXRY010000227.1 coordinate 6,079, forward strand.
TTTATTCATTAGCCCCGCTGTAGCATTGATTTTTTCTTCAACATCTCCTGCGATATCTGAAAGTTGTTGAATACCTTTTGAATTTTGGTTCATCTGGTTACTTACATCGATGATTTGCTGAACAATTTGTGCAATAGTTGCATTAATATCACTTAAACTTTTTTGTGTTTTCTCAGCTAGATTTCTTACCTCATCAGCAACAACCGCAAAACCTCGTCCATGTTCACCAGCACGTGCTGC
>JAOXRY010000244.1 GCA_025800305.1 Campylobacterales bacterium
CAAGACGCTGAAATTGAAGCAATAGACGTTAGTGAGTTTACTGCGTCTCCAGAGATGTTTGAAGGAAGAGTAAAAACACTTCATCCAAAAGTACACGGTGGAATTTTATATAGACGTGATAATGGAGAAGATTTAGTAACAGCTAAAAACCACAATATCCAGTCAATAGATCTAGTATGTGTTAACTTATATCCATTTAAAGAGACAATAGAGAAAACAGATGATTTTGGTGAGATTATCGAAAACATAGATATCGGTGGACCAACAATGGTGAGATCTGCTGGAAAGAACTTTAAAGATGTTCTTATTGTTACCAATCCTGATGATTATGATGTTGTGGCAGAAGCTATTGAAAGCGGAAAAGATAGCTATGAGTTTAGAAGAATTCTAATGATCAAAGCATATGAGCATACTGCTAGTTATGATTCTATGATTGCAAATTATATGAACGAAAGATTCAACGATAGTGCTGATGAAAAATTTGTATATGGAAACTTAGTTCAGACTTTAAGATATGGAGAGAATCCACATCAAAAAGGTCACCTGTATCAGTTTGATAACTTCTATGACAAATATTTTAAAGCAATCAAAGGTGAGCCAAGTTTTAATAACTTAACAGATATTAGCGGTGCTGTAAAAGTTGCAGCTGCTTTTGATAATGCTAAAGCTATCTGTATTGTAAAACACGGAAATCCTTGTGGATTCTCTTTAAGAGATGATCTGTGTGAAGCTTGGGATGAAGCACTGAAGTCAGATCCTGTATCTGCATTTGGCGGTGTTGTTGCTGTGAATGGTGAGGTAACAAAAGAAGTTGCTGAGAAGATTAACTCTATCTTTGTTGAGGTTTTAGTTGCTCCATCTTTTACAGAAGATGCACTGGCAGTTTTTGAAAGTAAAAAGAGAATTAAGATCTTTAAACTAAACAAAGATGGCTACTTACCAGCTGATGAGGAAACAATAGATTTCAAACATGTTCTTGGTGGTTTTGTTTTCCAAGATGCTGATAAACCTTCAAATGAAGAGGTTGGGAATGCAGAGCTTAAGTCTTCGAAAAAAGCAGATGAGGCACAACTAAAAGATCTAGAAATTGCTTGGAAAGTTGCTGCGTATACAAAATCAAACTGTGTAGCTTATGTGAAAAACGCTTCATTAGTCGCTATTGGTATGGGAATGACAAGTAGAGTTGATGCTTCCCAGTGTGGACTTAAAAAAGCAAAAGAGCAAGGAATTGATGTGACAGGTGCTGTTCTTGCAAGTGAAGCATTTTTCCCATTTAGAGACTCTATTGACGCAGCTGCTGAGGCTGGAGTATCAGCGGTTATTGAACCAGGTGGAAGTATCAGAGATGATGAGGTTATTGAAGCTGCCAATGAGCATGGTATGGCTCTTTACTTTACTGGTGTAAGACACTTTTTACACTAAGAATTGAAATGACTGAGATAAAAGATCTAGTTTGTGAATTAAGAGCGACAAGGTCGCGAGGGCACTCTGCTGAAGAGTCTCTTGCTGAGCTATGCTCAGGGAGAGAAGTATGAAGAAGGTCTTAATAATTGCAAAAGGTGAGAAAGCTCAGAAGTTTCTAGATAGGCTAACATCAACTTATGTTGGTGATAACTATTATGATGTTGTTTATTATGATGACAGTATCTTAGCCAATGAAACATCAATGCGATTTACATTTTACAAAGCAGATCCTACAAGCCCAACAAGAGTTTCTCAGATCTACTCAAAAGAGCACATTCAAGTAAATATTATTGTTGATACTAAAGATGATGTAAAAGTTATTTATTCTCTTGTTCGTAGATTTGACAAAAGAGTTCCAATCAATATTATTGATAGTTGGGGATTAGATATTAAAGATGATCTAATCTCCCTTATTGATACAAGAGATCTTGTTTCCAATAGGTTAGTTTCTTTGCTTCCTGATGTTCCTGTTGTCGCCCAACATCTTGGACTTGGAATTGGTGAAATAATGGAGATCCAAGTACCTGTAGGTAGTAGTTATGCTTATAGGCATATTATCAATATCGAACAGAATAAATGGAAAATAGCAGCTGTTTATAGAAATAACTATATGTTTTTGGCGAAACCATCTTTTTTAATTAAGCCTAATGATATTTTACTTGCTGTTGGTGAACCTAAGATCTTAAAAAATGTTTACAAAGCCATAAAGGCACAAATTGGACAGTTTCCTTCTCCATATGGAAGAAATATTTACTACATTATTGATGGTAAAAATGCCAAAAGAGAGGATAAAGAAGCTGAAATTCAAAATGTTATTAATATCCATAAAAGATTAAATAGCCACAACTTACACATTAGAATTGTAAATCCAGAAAAGCCTGACTTTGTTGATTTTGTAAGAACCTTTGATTGTAAAGATGTTGAAGTAATGGTAAATTATAAAACTACCTTTACCAGTGAAGAGTTCTTACACGATATTGATGACTGTCACGGTGGACTAGTTGTTGTTAATAATGACTTTTTTGAAGACAAAAACAATAGAAAAATGCTTTATGAAAGTAAAAAAGCAGTTTTTAGACTAGGTGAAGATGATACCAATAAGATTGAAAACAGTGGACTTATAATTGGTGGAAATCAAAACTTGGAATTTTTAGCTGCTTCTATGTTCGATATTACTTCACAGTTTTCTATAGGACTTACTCTTTATAACATCACTCCAGATTTTAGTGAAAATAGTGAAATTATCGAATATTATGAAAACTTATCAATTATTTATGAAAGAAAAATTGATGTTGTTAAAAAAAGAGCGAATCCTGTAAGAGAACTGGCTAAAGAGGAAAATCTTCTTCAGATTCTACCATTTACAAGTGGTGTTATTAATAAGTCAATGATGGATATTTTTAGTGTTGGTGAAGTTGAAAAACAGTATAGATATTTGAAAAAATTTCATCAGATCTTTATTCCTGTATTAGAAAGTGAAGTATGATAGTTCCAATTGATTTGAAAAAACAAGAAGATCTAAGTTATGAGATCTTTATTGAAGATCTAAAAGATCTAACATATGAAAGAAAAGTTGCAATTGTTACCAATCCTACAGTAGCAGGGTTTCATCTTGAAACAGTAAAAAATAAAATCAAAGCTAGTGAACTAATTGTTATTGAACTTCCAGATGGAGAACAATATAAGACGTTAGATAGTGTCAATGAGATCTTAAATCAGCTTTTGGAAAATAGATTCAATAGAAAATCTCTTCTTATTGCCTTTGGTGGCGGTGTTATTGGAGATATGACAGGATTTGCTGCTTCTATTTTTCAAAGAGGGATAGATTTTGTACAGATCCCGACAACTCTTCTTTCAATGGTTGATGCCAGTGTTGGAGGAAAAACAGGGGTTAATAACAAGTATGGGAAAAATCTCATTGGAGTTTTCCATCAGCCAAAGGCTGTTCATATAGATATCAACTTTCTAAAGACACTTCCAAGTCGAGAATTTGGTGCTGGTGTTGCTGAACTTATCAAAATGGCAGTGATGTTTGACAGAGATTTTTTCTCTTGGCTTGAAAAGAATGATTTAAAAGAGAAAGAAAATCTTATCTATGCAGTTAAGAGATCTGTTGAATTAAAAGCAGAAGTTGTATCAAAAGACGAAAAAGAGCAGGGGATTCGAGCAGTTCTTAACTATGGACATACTTTTGGTCATGTTGTTGAAAATGAGACAGCATATAAAGAGTATCTTCATGGGGAAGCTGTTGGTATTGGAATGTGTATGGCAAATATAGTTGGAAGTAAGTTGGGACTTTTTACAAAAGAAGAGTTAAAAAGAGTTGAAAATTTACTAAAAAAATACGATATTCCAACTAGTTATCAAATTCAAAACCCTCAGAAGTTTTATGAAGCATTTTTCCTTGACAAAAAAAGTACGGATAGTAAAATAAAATTTATATTTCCAAATGGAATCGGTGATTTTTTAGTGAGAGATGATGTAGAGAAAGAGACTATTATAAAAGTCTTAGAAAATTTTAGTAAAGAGAACTAGGTATTGAAAAAACTATTTATATTTTTATTTATTGTGGCAACTTCTGTTGTAGCCGTTACTGACGACAATATAACCCTTCAAGAGTTAGAAGAAGCATTTAATGAGAATCAAGAAAAGATAAAAGATATCAATGAACGTATTGGTAACGACAATATATGGATTAAAAGATTTCAAGACCATCAAGAATATACAGCTTTAAAAAATGAGAAAAAAGAGCTAAGATGGAAAATTAGAGTTCTTAAGAAAAATAGAAAATCAAAAAAAGAGATTAAAAAACTAGAAGTAGAACTGACAACTTTAAATTCAAAACTAGATCTTCTAGGAGAAATTGGAAAAGAGCCATATGCAGAACTTATTAAGGTTGATACGATACCACCTGCTCCTGATGTTACCAATCCATTTTCAATTATTACTGCGTTTTCTTATGAAAGTGAATTAAAAAGAAAAGAGGTAGATTACAATAAGAGACTAGCAACACTTATTGAAACTATTTCACAACTTAATGAAAAAAAAGATCTTACTCTTACAGAAATTGATTTTAGTGAGTCTTTGGAACTTAAAACATTAAAGCAAAGTAGAAGAACTTTAAAAAATCTAGAAAAAACAATTTTAGAATTAACTCCCGTATTAGAGATCTTTAGTACATCAGTCTCTGTATACAAGAAAAAAAGTGCAAGTATCTTAGCTGAACTTGATGGACAGTTAGAGACAGAAACAATTAAAGGAATCAAGATCCTTGTATTTTTAGGGTTTTTATTTGGTGTTCTTTTCTTTGTAAAAATTGTTGTTAAAAATACTGTGGATGATACAGATAGAGTCTTTAATATCTATAGAGCTTTAAATATTTCGACTTTTATAATTGTGTTTTTTACCCTATCTCTTAACTATATCAGCAATGTTGAAGGACTTATTACAATTTTAGGTTTTGTATCAGCTGGTATTGCTATTGCCATGAAAGATTGGTTTATGAATATCTTAGGATATTTTGTAATTGTTCTTGGTGGATCTATTCATGTTGGCGATAGAATTAAAATAACAAAAGATGGACATGAATATGTTGGAGATGTTTTAGAGATCTCATTAACTAAAGTTACATTTTTTGAAGACATCACACTTACCTCTTATGATGTGAATAGACGTACAGGTAGGGTTGTTATTTTTCCTAATAACTTTATTTTTGACTCTATTATTTTAAACTACACTTTTAGCGGACTTAAAACAGTTTGGGATGGTATTGATATTGTGGTTACATTTGATTCCAATCATAAAAAAGCGATGCACCTTGCAAAAGAGATCGTAAGAAAGTATTCAAAAGGCTATACAGATATCACAAGAAAGCAAGTAAACGAACTTAGAGGAAAGTATCACATTAGAAACTTTAATCCAGATCCTAGAGTATTTACTTTTATTGAGGAATATGGTGTAAAAGTTAGTGCTTGGTATTTAACAAACTCTTATTCAACCCTTACTTTAAGAAGTACAATCTCTGCTGAAATTGTAGAGAGTTTTAGAGAAGCAGATGATATTACCATCGCTTACCCATCACAAACTATTGCTTTAAAGGGAAATAAACCACAACTTCCAAATGAATTAAAAGGTAGTTTTGATAGTGTTTCTTAGGGTTTTTATCTTAGTTATTCTATTTTGATGAACACATTAGAAAAAACTTTTGTCTATGACTTTGAAGAAAAAAAATCTCACTTCATAGCCCACATAACACCAATCTCAAATTTCAAACCTCTTTTAGAAAAACTAAAAGAGGAACATCCTAAAGCAAGGCATTTTGTAACAGCTAGTAGGTATCTAAATACACAACAGCAAATAGTAGAAAGTTCCAGTGATGATGGAGAGCCAAAAGGAACATCAGGAAAACCAACTTTAAAAGTATTGCAAGGAAATGATTTAATAAATATAGGAGTTGTTACTGTTAGATATTTTGGAGGAATAAAACTAGGT
>JAOXRY010000256.1 GCA_025800305.1 Campylobacterales bacterium
CTTTAGTTGATGGACAGATACATATAGAACTTGTAATCGAAAAATCATCTAAAGAGTTAGACTTAGAATTTATTTATGAAAAAGAACCACCTGAATTTTATGAGAACAGCTTTAGCGATATAGTAGTTGATGTACTAAAAAACCAACTTAATCTAAGTTCTATTGATAATATGTTCTTTCATACCCACTATAAAAATATTTTTATAAGTGAAATTAAAAAAATAATAGAACCACTTTATAACTCAAAAGAGACTCTATTAGATCCATTTTGTGAATTTTTATTTAACAAATATCAAGACTATATTCTACTTGATATTGGAGAGAAAATAATGATACTAATTTTAGGAAAAGTTCCTAATATTGCAAAATTCATTAACTTTTACAATGGTAATCCTACTTCTATAAATGGACAAACTATTGAAAAACCTAACATTACATATTTAGAAAATGTATATACATACAACTCCATTCTTTCAGCTCTTAACAATAGACAAAATTTCATCACTAAACACAATATAGAAAAACTAGAAAGAGGAGACTTTCTATTAGAAAGAATGAAAAAATCACTGCTAGGACTTATAGAAAAACGAGAAGAGTTAGATAAGCAAAAAGTAGAAGAGACTTCAAAAGAGTATCAAGATCTTCTTTTTGATATAGATATTACAGAAAGAGACATTATCAATCGGGAAAATAGAAAGAAAAAAGCAGATGAAGAGAATGCTTCTTTAAAAGAAGAGTATCAACAATTAAATGATCAAAAAGAAGATATAAAAAAAGCTTTAATCTCTGCTATAAAAAGTTTTGATAAGTTGCTGTAATAACTTTTAATTTCTTTCTTATAAATAGAGGTATCAAAAGTAAAGACATTGGATACTTAACTAAATAAATAATAGGAAATAGGATAATCTAGTATCATAGCTGTCCTGTTTAGGATAGAAAAAAGTCACTTTAGAATCATTGGAATCTAAAATCACTGAACGAATATAAGCTACTCAATCTTCAGAGATATATCCTTCAACAAAATCCCAAGTATCGGTTATATAAGAAAATTTTTCTCCTGCTATACAACCTTTCTCATCTTCTATTGTATTTTCAGAAAACTCAATCCTCCATAAGAAAAAACATATAAAAATCTATTCATATTTATTATACAGCATTATGTATTCTATACTATATACCCCATATGACTTCTGGACAATAATTATATTACCATTGAAAATTTAGAACTTTTTCTTCAAAAATAGGTTTTAAATAATCATCTTTTGTGAGATCAACAACATAGTGATAAAGGTTTCCATTAATTTTTCCATTGATTTTATATCCACTATACTGGATATATTCTGCTGACACATTTTGGCAAGTATTTTCTACTGAAAAGATATGAAGTTTTCCATCTTTTTTTAGGTGAGCATGAAATGGTTCATAAAAATACATTATTGCTTCTTCATACCTTTTAAAAGGAATATTAAAAACCTTAGTAAAACTTTTAGCAATAATACTTTTTTCTTTTTCTGTTGTATTCTCATCTTTTATATAAAAATAAATTTCTTTATCTATCATAGGAAAATACATTTCACGATTTGAAGTTGTTTTAAAATATTGAAAATTATCAAAAGTTAATCTTCCCTTAGTCAATAAAGACTCAATCTTATTTTGAACAATTGTATTTCTGATAGTTGATTTATTATAGACACTGTCATACGGAAGTAAAGAATAACTCCACTCATTATTTTCAAACTTAACAATATAGTGTTGAAAATATAAATAGTGTTGATACAGCATACTTCCGCTTTTTTCACCTGTACCAACTAATTCTGAAGCTAAAAAACTTTTCTTATCCCACTTATCATCAATCATAAGAGGGCCTATTAAAGTTAATCCTTCCTTTTCTGTAAGAAAAGGTTTAAACTCTTTAAATAATTCTGTCTCTTTATTTGTTAAATAGTCAAAATAGTAAAACTGGTATTTTTTTGTTATAAAAGAACTTCCACTATCAGCAATCCTTAAAATTGTTCCATTATCATCTACAGGAAAATCAGAAAATCTTGATAATTGAGTACTTTCATATGAATATCCATTATATAAACCTTGAGATTTTAAATTTGAACTATTATTATCTAGAAACTTATATAATTCTCCGCCTCTACTAAGATAAATCTCGTTATTCTTAGTAAAAGAAAGTTGTTGTACAGTTTTTTTATTTAATAAAGAAAACCATTTGTATTTTTCTTGTTTTTTATACCTATTTAGAGTTGACTGAATAAGATCTTTTTCAATATTATCTATTAAAATAAATTGTTTACCATCTATATTAAAAAAATCAACATTTATTCTATATATATAAGATTGATAAGACTCAAAGTTAGCAATATTATATGTACCATGAGATAAAGATGTAGTCCGCTCAATTAAATCTTCACAATAAATATCTTTTTTATGTTGTTTCTTTTTAATTAAATTATTTAAAAACCGAGGGTAGTTTTTATCAGAATTCATAGGGGCTGTTGGTAAAATATGACCTTCATCGGTATATTCAGTATAAACACCTGTTGTTTTAATAGTTTTAAATAAAAAGTTGTCTAATTCTCCTTTCTTGTTATAACAAAGAGATCCATTATTCTCAATATACCCATATTGGCATTCTTTATTTCTATACAGTTCACTGTAATAATGAGAATAATTAAAATCAGTACCATGTAATGATATCTTATTATGGGAAGGTTTTGTATCAATAAGGGATGAGGAGGAAGGTTCTTCACCTCCACATCCAATTAAGGTTAATAATACAATAGCTATTGTAGAAGAAATTCTATAACTCAATTAGGTCTCACATAAGTAATATGTTTACTTTGTTGATTACTAAATCGAACATCATACCTCATAAAAGAATTACGGTTTGGATTATAGATATAAAAATAAATATAAGGACTTCCGTAGTTACTATAGTTTGTTGCTTTATAAGTTCCAATTATTACAAAATTATAAAATCTTGCTCCGCCATTTGTATATTTTCTTTCATCTAAAGTCAAGATTACTGGAGAATTAAAGTCATCGATAACTAAATCAGTATCTCCCCAAAAAATAGATGGGACTTTTCTATTATTGATTTGCTCTGATCTAACCTTATTTACTCCATTTTCATTTAAATACCTTTGAATACCATATTTTAAAGCATCAGCATTAACAGAAAACCCTATTGCTTTTGATATTATCCTACTACTATCAAAAGAGTTTGTAATACTATTAACATGACTTTGCTTTGTAGATCCGTTATATTGAAACTTATTTAGTCCATATCTTAAACTAACATATTTTAACATCATAGCAGTACCAACAATTGCTGATCTTTCAGAATACCAAGTTCTGCCATATCTATTAAACTTATGTAGGCCATCAGAAATAGCAATTTGGGTCATCCAGACATTCCAGCCATCTAAAATATTCCATCCTCCAGACTTAATACTGTCTCCAAATCTAGAAACCCCTCGCAATGAGATAGAATCAGAAACATCTTCACTTGTAGAAAAAACCACTTTAACACTATCTAAACTTCTATCTTTTATGTTATTCCATTGTAAATATTGACTATATTTTAAGTTTACTGCTACATCAATATCACTATACTCATCTAATTTTGCAGAATCTCTATTTTTCTCTTGTGACAAATACTCTTTTTCATCATTAATATATTTAGCAACTAACTCTTGTAATTTTGAAGAATCTCTTAGCTCAATAACTCTTGATTGAATATCTTTTTTCTGTAAATCTGTTTCTATAACATATCCATCATTCTCTGAAATCAATTTTTCTCTTAGATCATGAGTAAGTTCAACGAAAGAGTTATTTTCATTTGCCTCACCAATAGATTTATCTAATACATTAAAAGTACCAACACCTTTATAAGTAAAAAATAGATTCTCAAAACCTACGATTAATGATTCTGTTATTTCTAAATCTCTATATCCTTGTTTAGTTAGTTCTGCCTCAAATTCTAACTTATTTTTAAATACATGAGATATACCCTCTATTCTTTGCTGTATACCTATACTATCATCAGAAGCCCCAACAACTAAAGAAAGAAATTTGTATTCACTCTCTTTCCCATTTTCAATAATCTCTTTAAGCTTCTCTTCATCAACTAAAGCATTATCAACATAGATAAAAACAGCAGCACCGTTTTTATCATCAAGGGTATTAAATAACTTAGACCATACAAGTCTTGGTGTTTCAAAGTGTTCATGTGAAGCTATTTTTGCAGCTTTATAAACTAGATCTAAATAGTTTACATCTAAATCACCACCAACAGTCATATCATTTTTTGATTGGATTGTTCCAATAACTTTAAGATCATCTGTTGTCGTGATTTTCCCACCAGAATGGACTCTACCAACTATATCTGCTTTTTGAAAGTTGATGTTTCCTTTTGCAACAATACCATTTTCAAAAGGTGAACCTACATCAACTGTTACATTCTCATTAAAAGTAATATTAGCATAAGAATAAAGAGACTTTGTAATCAATAATTCATTTGTATCAACTGCTAAATCTGTCTCTGAAAGAATTGGTTTCGTTTGCAAGAATGAGGACTTTATTGTCCAACTATTAGAACTTTCATCAAATGAGAAAGGATAGCTATTTGTAGTTATTGTTTCCTCTCCACCTTGAACTTCCAAAATATCTCCATTTTTACTAAGAATCAATCCACTATCGAAAAACTTGTCAATGTCAATCGACTCAACAAACTCCTCTGCACTTACAGATCTTTGATTACTGTTTGATTCCATAGCAGAAAATATTCCATTTATTTCGCTTCCACTATCTTTAATATTACTAGAACTTATTGAAGCAAGAGGTCCTTCTGTTTTATTTCTCCTCTTACAACTAAATCACCTTCTGTATGTATAGCTTTTGCTCTGTAATTATCTGGTTCCTTTGAAACCTTAACATCATTGGATGTCTTTGGTTCCCCCCCCTGATTGGCTACAACCACTTATTAGTAAAGATAGACTCACTAATCCTACAAAATCTTTTTTTGAAAATTCAATTTCAAACTGTCTCCTTTATTTATGTTTACAAACATATGATAATAAAAGTGTGTCACAGTTTCTGTCACAAAAATGATTTTTTTAATATTTTTTATAAATTTTATTATTTTTATATAGCACCTTTTAAAAGGTGCTATTTTAAGAAAAGAGTGTTATATTGTCTAGATCTGGTCAACAGCATTTAAAAGTGCATTGATTGAAGCTAAAGTGATGTTTCTCTCTTTCCCGACTCCAAAAACAATCCCTTTTTCTGTTTGAATTCCTATATAAGCAACAGCGTAAGCGTCTGTTCCAATATTCAATGAGTGTTCGTGGTAATCAATCACATCAAACTCTGTATTTATGATGTTTGAGATAATGCTACTCATAGCTTCTATTGGACCACCACCTTTTTTACTCTCTTTATAAGTTTGTCCTCGATAAGAGATCTCTGCTTCAACTGTTGTCTCCTTTGTAATTGCATCTGTATTTGATGTTACTTTCATTGGCTGAAAAGTCTCTGGCTTTACTAAAAAGTGTTTCTCAAAGGCTTCTAAAATCTCATCATTATTTAAAACATCGCCTTTAATATCCGCGATATTTTGAATCACTTCTCCAACAATAGGATGCATTTTTTTAGGAATCTCGTAGTTAAACTTCTGCTCTAAAATAAAAGCTACACCACCTTTTCCTGATTGGGAATTAATTCTTATTAGATCTTCATAAGCTCTACCAACATCACTTGGATCTATAGGTAAGTAAGGAACTTCCCACAAGGAATTTTCTTTAACAGCTCTATGTGCCATTCCTTTATTAATAGCATCTTGATGAGATCCAGAAAAAGCAGTATAGACCATTTTTCCTACATATGGATGTCTAATGTGAGTATCTATCTCTGTACATTTTTCAACTATTCTTGCCACTTCGTTAATTTGAGAAAAATCCAACTGTGGATCTATCCCTTGTGTAAACATATTTAAAGCAACAGTCATAATATCAACATTTCCTGTTCTTTCACCATTACCTAATAAAGTTCCCTCTACCCTATCAGCTCCAGCCATTAATGCTAACTCTGTTGCTGCTACTGCTGTTCCTCTATCATTGTGTGCATGTAAGCTTATTAAGTAATCTTCTCTATTTTCAATATTATTAATAAACCACTCAATTTGATCAGCATAGATATTTGGCGTAGCCACTTCTACCGTTGCTGGTAAGTTTAAGATTATCTTATTTTTTGACAATCCTTTCCACTCTTTTCCAACAGCCTGGCAGATCTTAACAGCAAAATCTAACTCTGTTTGGGTAAAGCTCTCTGGAGAGTATTCTAAGTTTAAGTTTCCTTCAAAATCTTCAAAGTAACTTCTTACTAACTTTGCTCCATCTTTTGCAATTGTAATAATCTCATCTTGGCTTTTTTGAAAAACCATCTCTCTTTGCATTGTAGAGGTTGAGTTATACATATGAACAACAACATTCTTAGCACCTCTTAAAGCGTCTCTTGTCTTCTCTATTAAGTGCTCTCTTGCTTGGACTAAGACTTGGATTGTCACGTCATCTGGGATTCTATTTTCCTCGATTAATCTTCTTGTAAAGTCAAATTCTACTTTTGAAGCAGAAGGAAAGCCAATTTCAATTGTTTTAAATCCGATTTTTACTAATAAATCGAAAAACTCTAACTTCTTTGCCATATCCATAGGCTTTATTAAAGCTTGATTCCCATCTCTTAAATCAACACTACACCAGTTCGGTGCTTGTGAAATCTCATTATCTGGCCAAGTTCTTTTCTTTAAATCTATCTTTTTAAATGGTTTGTATTTATTACTGAACATTATTATCCCTTTGTTATATAAAATTTGTATATTGAAAAATTGTGTTTTGTGTGATTAAAATTAGAGAGAGAGGAGCAGGAGTGAATTGTTACTTTTTACTGAGATACAACCTGTGTATATTGTTTGCTTATACATTTTTTAACTCCTTTTTTTATTGTTCAAAACGATTGTAACATTATTTTCTTTGGTTGTCTAACCGCTAATATCCAAACCACCAATTCCTTTTGATTCAAAACTAGCTTTATCACTGGATGAATCAAGATTTTGAATATACTGAGCCAAACTCTTTTCAGGAGACTTGTTCTCTTTTTCAGTAATAAAAACACTTGGTGTTTCAACAAAAGATTCATTGGATTTAATTTTTTTAGGCTCTTGTTCTACACCGCCACTTTGAAGCCAAGCTGCCATAACCATATCAAGGATCTTCTCAGAGCCTCCGTTGGAGATAGAAGAAGTTGTCTCCTTACTTTGAGAGAGGTTTCCTCCCCCTTTAGCAAATGATGTATCCCGATCTGCTTTTTCTTTTACACCTTCCAACTTTTCTTGGTATAAGGTCGCAAAATTTAATTTATCAGGCTGGGTAGGTGCTCCAATATTGTTATGTTGTACTTGTAAAGCATTGTAGCCTGTTAAATTATACCTGGGAGCTATCATCTACGAATCAACTCCTCCAAGAAGATCTTTTAAACCAACATCATTTGTTTGTTGATTTAATTTAGAGATTGAGTCATTATCTTTTAATTGCTCTAAGATCTTTGTTTGAACCTGATTTTTTGTTTTGTCTAATGAACTGAAAATATTATCAAGGGCTCTCCCTTGATTTTCCTCTTCTGGCTGTAAGTTAAAGTCCTCAGTAACAGAGGAAGCTTGTTTTGTAACCATTTCAAATAAAGAATCATCAGGCTGTTGAATCTGTTTTTCTAGATCTTTAAAGAAATCCTGATTTAATATCTCCTCTGTACCTTGTTGAAGAGTTCTTGAATTATTATTTGAAGAAATTTGGTAATTATTACTACCACCAATACCTTGAGTCATAGCTAAATCCTTTAGCTACAAACAAGCAAAAATAATACCTTCTTATTAAGTATTTTCTCTTCTAAACTTAATCTTAAATAGAGCCCCATCATCTTTATTCTCTGCTGTTAAAAGTCCATCCATGTTTTTCTCAATTATACTCTTTGCCATGAAGAGTCCAAGCCCTGTACCTTGTGACTGGAATTTAGTTGTAAAATATGGATCAAAAACTTTCTTTAGAATATCAGAGGGGATTCCTCCTCCGTTATCTTGAATAGTTATTGCTACAAATTCATCATCTATTTCAATACCAAGTGTTATCTTTCCATTTTTAATCTCTTTTTCCAAGATAACATCTACTCCATTGCTAATGATATTTACTATAGCTTGTTTAAATTCATTAGGGTAACCTTTAATATAGATATCGTGCTTACAATCTTTTTCTACAAACTCTATAAAATTATTTTTTATTTTAGCTTTGATGATTCCTGATGACTCTCTTATTGATTTACAAACATTAAACTCCACTTTTTCCTTGGAAGTTTTAAAAAAATCACGAAAGTCATCAATAGTTTTTGACATATATCTTAAAAGTTGAGAGGTTTTTACACTATAATCTTCAATTACCTGATCGTTTAAAAACCCTTGTTGATATTGTTCTACTATCAAATCTTTTTCCAGAGAAATTCCATTTAAAGGCTGTCGCCATTGATGAGCTATACTTTCCATCATTTCACCCATAGCGGCCATTTTGGACTGTTGTATTAAGATTTGTTCTCGTTGTCTGTTTTTTTCTATCTCTATTTTGACTCTTTTTTTTAGTCTTATATTGGAAATAAAAAAGAATAAAAGTAAAATAGCAGTTACCCCTAAAACTTGATAAATTAGTGTATAGTCAACTCCTTTTTCATACTTTATTGCTATCCACTTGTTTAAAATTCCGTTGTGCTCGTTTTCTTTAATACTATTGATTGCTTTTTCCATAATATCCAGCAATAGTGGTTCATCATTTCTAACCCCTACTCCAAGTTCCCACTTCTCATCAAACTTTCCTGAGATCTGAAGTTCTCCTGTAAACTTTTTTTGAAAAAGATATCCTATACTTGATAGAGTTCCAATGTAACCAAATAACTTTCCTTGTTGAACTTTTGTCAACCCGTCGTCAATATTCTCTACATCAACTATATTAAAATGAGGATATTTTTTTTTAATCAGTTCATTAAAAGCATAATTTTTAGGTATCCCTATCTTTTTATCACTGTCAATTGATTGAATACTTCCAACAAAAGGCATATTTGATTTAGTTGCTAACACAAGGGGGATTTTTAGATAAGAAGAGGTGAAATTAAGATACTTTTTTCTTTTTGGTGTCTCCATAGCTAAAGAGAGAATATCACACTTTCTTTTTTTTACAAACTCTAAAGATTGTGTCCAATCTTTAGTTCTAACAATGTAAAATTCTTTATTGATATTTCTACTTATAATCTCATAGTAATCTGCTGTAATACCAATATGTTGACCGTTTTTCAATTGTTCATATGGCATCCATGATGGATCTACACACATTTTTATTTTTGCTTTTTCTTTTAAATAGTTTTTCTCTTCTTGTGTAAAAAGAAGTTCTTTTTCATTTCCTTTTTCATAAATAAAATCACCAACATCAACTTTATTTTTTATAAATCCAAGAAGATTATATACGTCATGAGTTCTTCGAACTTTATTTAGATCTATATCTCCTACTATATCACTATTATAATAGGCAAGTTTGTAAAACTCTTTTCCTTCAAACAACAGCTCTTCTTTTGTTTTGTTTTGTGTGTTATATTTTTCTAAAATAAGTTCTACACTCTCTTCAATATTAGATAGTGCATACTCCCAACCTTTTAAAGATGCTTCTTTAAATCTCCCTACCCTATCAGGGTGGTTTATTAGTTCTTCTTCTGAAGTAAAAAGAATCTCTTCATAAAAATCAAATCCATAATCTTTAGGATGAAAAATATTATATTCTTTTCCTTTTTTTTCTAGCTGATAGATTCTGTCTGTTGTATATCCTGGCATAACATCGACTTGTCTAGATAGCAAAAGATTAAAATCATAGCTATTTTCTTGAATCTTCATATCTTCAAACTTTAGCCCTTGAGAGTGAACCATAGCTGCCAACGTTACTGTAGCTGTTTCATTTTTTCCAATGACTACTTTTTTGTTTCTAAGATCTTGAACTCTTTTTATTCCAGAGGATTTTAATGTGAAAAAAACAATAGGAGAGGTTTGTAAAATTGGAGCAATTAAGACTAGTTTTGCTCCTTGGGATCTTTCAATTATCAAAGTTGAGCGGCCAACTCCATATTGACTATTCCCTTCAACTACTTCATTGGAAACATTCACTCCATAGGATTTTTCTTTTAGTGTAACGTCTAATCCCACCTCCTCAAAAAAACCTTTTTCCTTTGCTATGTAGTATCCTGCAAATTGGAACTGATGCTTCCATTGAAGCTGTAGAGAGACCTTTTCTAACTCTTTAGAATAGCTATTAACAGCCAGTATTAAAAATAATAAAAAAACTAAAATAATTCTATTCATAATAGTTGTATTCTTACAACTATTTTGTAAAATAAAGCTTAAAATCTCACAAATTTTGCTGTTTTTAGATAAATTTTAAGATTTAAAACTCAAAGCCTCCAGTTTGTCCTTTATTCATACTAAAAAAAACAGCATCAACATAACTCTTACGAAGTTCACAAGGGTAGAACTCACTGCACTTTCTACAGCTATCTACTCCTTTACTTTTTTTACACTCTTCCAGCTTTTCAAGCTCTTCTAGATGCTTTTTCTCATACTCATCAAGCTCTTCTTTTTTAGAGTCTTCCATGAACCTCTTTTACTTTAGCAATTTCATATTTACTTCCAAAAAAACATGGAGTTGTATCGTGGTGACCTTCTGGAGTTAGATCTAAAAGTCTTCCTTTTCCATCTGTGGCTTCTCCACCTGCTGTCTCATATACATAAGCAAAAGGGAAAACTTCAAATACTTGTCTTAACTTTCCATTAGGAACATCTGTAGTTCCAGGGTAACTAAAAAGTCCACCACCTTTAATTAAGATCTGATGAAGATCTGGAACCATACCACCAGAATACCTTAGTCTATAACCCTCTTTAAAGATCTCATCAACCATAGCTTTGTGTTCCACTGGCCAATGCTGTTGAGTTCCCCCTGGTGCATTTAGCTTTCCTTTTTGGTTTAAATGAAGAGTTTGAATAAATTTAAACTCACCATTTCTATCCATTCTTAAAAGCTCAACTTGACCCTCATAAGCCTTCACAAGCTCAACTCTTGGACCATATACAACATAGACAGCTGCAACTAGATTCTTCCCACTAAAATCATTCTCATAGATTCCAAAAATAGAGCCAACTGAAAGATTTACATCAGCTAATGAAGAGCCATCTAAGATCGGAAG
>JAOXRY010000263.1 GCA_025800305.1 Campylobacterales bacterium
TGCATGAATATCATGTTCATCAGCTTTCATATAGTGAAGTTCCATATCCATCATTAAAAAGATCTTCTCTGCTACTTCGATTGCTCTTTGGTTAGAGTCTTCTAAATTACAAAGTACACAGATACTGTCACGATAGAGATCTCTAAATGCAGCAGTTGGTCCTGAATACTCAGTACCACACATAGGGTGGGCAGGAACATAGTTTTTTCTGATTTCTTCAGGAATTGATTTTACAATTTCATCTTTTGTACCACCAAGATCTATAACTACACCATCTTTTTTAATTCCTTTTAGTTTTGGAAGAAGCTCTTTAATCCCTGTTACAGGAATTGCTAGGACAATAACATCAGAAGATTCTATTAGAAAATCAAGTTCAACCATTTCATCTACAAGACCTAACTCTTCAATCTGTTTTTTGTGGGTTGGATCTTTAACGTAGCCTATATGTTTTCTGAAAAATCTTTTGTGTTTTAAAGAAAGAGACAAAGAACCTCCCATAAGTCCTAGTCCTATAATTCCTAATGTCATTTTTTGCCCTTAATAGTAAAAAAGATAAAATCGTTACTTTTAAAATTATTATTAGGTAAGTATAGTTGATTCGAACTTTATTATTATTTTTACTATTTTTTACGACAGTATTTGGAAAAACATACAAAGAGATACAGTTTAATGGCCTTGTTCATCTTTCAAAATTATCAGCATCAGAGATAGCTGGATTTACTAAAGAGGATGATATCTCCTTAAAAGATATTGATAGATCTATAGGAGATTTTTTTAAGCAAGGATATTTCTTAGATATTCAAGTAAGAGAAGACAACGATGTTTTAATCTATGACTTTAAAGAGAAGCTTCTTGTTTCTAAAATTACTCTTATTGGTGTTACAGAAACAGATAAAGAAGAAAAATATACCCCAATGTTAGGAATAAAAAAAGGGGATATATTTGATGAGAGTAAGCTAAAAAGAGCAAAGAGAAACATAGTTCAATCAATGAGAGCTGAAGGTTACTACTCTACTGTTGTAGAGGTAGGCTATGAAGTTGTTGCAGGTTCTGTTGAAGTGTCATTAAATATCAGTAAAGGAAAAAGAATCATTATCTATGATAGTGTTTTTCTTGGGGCAAAAGATTTTACTAAATATGAGTTAGATGATACTCTAGCTAATAAAGAAAAAGAGTCTTTTTCTTGGTTTTTTGGGCAAAATGACGGAAAGTTAGATCTTTTAAATTTTGAATACGATCCATTAAGACTTAAAGAATTTTATATGTCTAAAGGATATCTAGATATTAAGGTTGAAGATCCCCTTTTAAAAGCAGATTTTAATAACTTTAGTGCCAAGCTCTATTATAAACTATTTGAGGGAAAACCATATACAATAACTGGAATAGAGATAGATGTATTAGATAATAAAGTTCCTCTAGATCATAAAAAAGAAGATTTAAAGTTAGTAGTGGGAAAAAACTTTAACGTACAGAAAATGAGGAAAGATCTTGAAGTATTAAAAGATGAGGTAGGAAGCCAAGGTTATGCTTTTGCAAGGGTCTATCCAGATATTCAAAAAGATAGAAAAACAAATACAGCAAAAATTATTTATAAAGTTGTTTGTGGAGAGAAAGTCTATATCCGTGATGTGATAATCTCCGGAAATGATAGGACATTAGATAGGGTTCTTAGAAGAGAGGTTTTTCTTGCTCCTGGAGAACTTTATAACCTAGTAGAAATTAAAGAGTCAAAAAAATCTCTTAATAGACTTGGATATTTTGAAAGTGTTGAGTTAAAAGAGAACAGAGTAAGTGCATCAGAGATGGATCTAATTATAAAAGTAAAAGAAACAACAACAGGAAGCTTACAAGCTGGTGGTGGTTGGAATAGCTTTGATGGATTTATGGTTAATGCTTCTGTAAGTGATAGAAATATATTTGGTAGTTCAATAGGCTTTAGCTTAAAAGCTGAAAGTTCAGCAAAATCTAAAAACTTTTCTCTCTCTTTAAATAATCCAAGATGGAATGATAGTGATTACTCTGTAGGCACAAGTGTTTATAGTAAATATTATGAAAATGACTATGTAAAAACGGATACAGATGGTGTAAGCTTCTCGATGGGAAAACAACTTAATAGATATTGGAGTACTAGTTCTAGCATTAGTTATAATGAAAGTGATAATGAATATGATGAGACTAATGAAACATTAAAAGATCTCTATATTTCTGGTTTTTCCAATAGAATTTCTTTATCACCAAGTATCTCATATAATAATACAGATGACTTTTTTGTTCCAAGAAGTGGATCTACATTCTCTTCATATTTAGATTTTAGTGGCTTTGGTGGAAAACAAGAGTATACCAAAAGTGTATCATCTTTTAGGCATTATTATGGACTGGAAAGTCTTTTAGATATAGACATTGTTTTTAGATATAAGGGAAAAGTGTCACTTATGGATGGAGATTTTGATGATACTGTTAAAACACCACTTAGTTCAAGGCTCTATATGGGTGGTACTGGAAGTATCAGAGGTTTTTCAAGAGGAAGTATTTCACCTTTAGATCTTAGTAAGTATAAGGCGAATGGTGAAACAGATGAAGATGATATTGTAAGAGTTGGCGGAAGTCAACTTTTTACTAATAGCCTAGAACTAAGCTTCCCTTTAATTCCAAGTGCTAAGATGAGATATTTGGTTTTTTATGATAAGGGAT
>JAOXRY010000276.1 GCA_025800305.1 Campylobacterales bacterium
GCTACACTGATGATTATAATTTAACAATTACAAAACAATAAAAATTTATAAGGTTGTAGAAAATATTCAATATCTACAACCTTATAAAACACTATATTCCCTAATCCCATCTAGTAGCCTGTTAACTTTATGGTTTTGACGATCCTCAAGCCACATAATTAAATCTAACTTTTCTAAGTGAGTTGAAACCGTAGTAGTTTTTGGATTGTGATAAAGATACTCTTTTAAATATTTTTCAATCTTTCTAAGTGTTCTATAAGATCTACTATTCTTATTAACAAACTTTTCATCTTTTTTATATTCATGGAGAATATATCTCAGTTGTTCTATTGAGTAAAAAAAGTCATAGATCGTGTGAGAGTATTGTTCTAGGATCTCCTCTCCTTGTTCATAAAACTCCCTCTCTTTGTCTTCTTTAAATTTTTCTTTTAAATCTTCGTATTCATTAAAATCAGTAAAATGATCTTCACTTTTTGCTCTATAGTAAGCACTATCTCCATAAAAATCAGATATTGACTCTTCGATATTAGGCTCAATTAT
>JAOXRY010000299.1 GCA_025800305.1 Campylobacterales bacterium
CCTATCTTCATACAGCTAAGAACATCAGCAATGCTACACTCTTGTTGGAAATCCATATTCTCTTGTTTTGCTATCTCTTTATAGATCTCCAATCTATTTTCATTGGAAAGTGCTTTAAAAACTTTTGCTAACTCTTTTGATGTCATTTTTATCTCTTTTATAGTTTGATAATTATCGAATTGTAAAACAATAAAGCTTATTTGTCAAGTTTTTAAAAAACTACAGACAGTAATCTAATTGTAATTTTTATCTTTTATAATTCAAAAATCAAACTTGTATAGACAAGTTAAAAGAAGGTGAAATGTTAGATAATACGTCCAACGATGCTTTATACTACCAGCTTTATAAGATGATTAAAAATCAGATTAAAAATAAAGAATTAAAAGCTGGTGAGAAGATTCCTTCTGAAAATGATTACTCTCAAAAATATAATATTAATAGGCACACAGTAAGACAAGCTTTTCAAAAACTGAAAGAAAAAGGGCTTATCTCTTCTCAAAAAGGCAAAGGAAACTTTGTAGCAAATATCAAGATCCCATATAGTATGACAGGAAAAAGTAACTACTCTTCACAGATCTTAGATATTGGTTTTGAGCCCTCATCAAAAATTATTGAATCTGGAATTGTACCAGCAGATGAAGATACAGCTAATGATCTGAATATTAAAGAAGGTGATGATGTATTAAAGCTGGAGATTTTACGTTTTGTTGATAACACTCCATTTGCTCTTTATACAAGTTTCTTTGATGGAAAAAGATTTGGAGATCTTTTGAATTACATAGAGGACAACACATCACTTCATAAGATCTTAAAAGAGAAGTACAACGTAACAACTTTAAAAAGAGAGTGTTTTTTTGAAGCTGTTTTGCCAACAAAAAAAGAAGCAGAACTTCTAATGATTCCAACAACATTTCCACTACTTGTAAGTAATGTTCCTTCATTTGATGAAAATGGACTACCTGTTGAGTCTGGATATGGAAAATTTAGAAGCGATTTAGCAAAAATTAAAATTAATTTATAGGAGGTTTGGTTAGTGATTAGTATGAAAAAACTCACTCTTGGATACAAGAAGGAGAAGATCTTACACGATGTGGATCTAAAGATAGAAAAAGGTGAGTTTATAGGAATTATCGGTCCTAGTGGAGCTGGAAAATCTACACTACTTATGGCAATTGTCGGAGGTATCAAGGTTTTTGATGGAAAGTTTGATGTTTTAGGGTACAACCTAAAAAACATCAAGAAAAAAGATCTATCAAGTCTAAGAAAGAAGATTGGAATTATTTTTCAAGGTTACTATCTTGTTGATAGATTGTCAGTTTTAGACAATGTTGTTAGTGGAATGTTAAAAGAGATTCCAATGGCAAGAGCTATTATCAAATACTACAAAGATAAAGAACTAAAAAAAGCAAAGGAGTTTATGGAGATAGTAGATATAGAGAAACACTCATTAAAAAGATGCGATGAGCTTTCAGGAGGACAGAGACAAAGGGTTGCAATAGCAAGAGCTTTAGCTGGAGATCCTGAGGTTATATTGGCAGATGAACCAATTTCAGCACTAGATCCAAAAAGTGCAACAAAAGTAATGAAGGTACTAAAAAAGGTGAATAAGACTTACGGTGTAACTGTAATCTCTAATCTTCATCATTTAGAGTATGCCAAAGATTACTGTGACAGAATAATTGGCGTTAATAACGGCACAGTAATCTTTGATGGACATAGCAGTGAACTAACAGAAGAGTTAGTTGAAAAAATCTACACTACTAAGTAAGTAGTGTAGCAAAATATTAATTTAAACTTAAAAAGGCAAAAAAATGGAAAAAAGTTTAACAAAAAAACTTGCTACATTAGCACTAGCATTAACAATGGGTACAACTCTTTTAGCTCAAGAGAAGTGGCCAAATAAAATTACCTTTGGTGTAATTCCTGTTGCTGGTTCAACTTCTATGAAAGAGAATTTTGGACCACTTACAAAATACTTAGAGAAACAACTTGGTATTAAAGTTGAGATGAAACTTGCTGG